>NZ_JBHUYJ010000074.1:30783-38730 GCF_042668715.1 Streptomyces sp. NPDC057271 | reverse complement strand
GTCCATATCGAAGAGGACCGCCTGCAGCCGCGTCACGCCGCACCACCCGTCGGTGCGGAGGAGGCGAGCAGCACGGGCCGCTGCCGAGGGCGGACGGAGACGTCCGTGCCCGGGGTCAGCCCGGCCGCCGCGTGCGTGGGGACGTCCGCCTTGACATCCGTACCGTCGGCGAGGGTGATCCGCAGCCGGGTCGTCGGGCCGTGGAACGAGGTCCCGGTGACACGGGCGGGGCCGCCCGCCGTCACCTCCATGGCCTCGGGCCGCAGCAGCACCCGGACGTCCCCCGTGCCGTCCGGTCCCTCGACCGGCAGCCGGGTGCCGAGCACCTCGACGAGGCCGTCGCCGACGGACCGGCCGGGAACGCGGTTCATGGTGCCGATGAACTCCGCGACGAAGTCCGTGGCGGGACGCTCGTACAACTCCGTCGGCGTGGCGCACTGTTCGAGCCGGCCGCCGTTCATCACGGCGACCCGGTCCGCCATCGACAGCGCCTCCTCCTGGTCGTGCGTGACGAACACGGTGGTGATACCCAGCTCCAGCTGGAGCCTGCGGATCTCCTCCCGCAGCGTCAACCGCACCCGGGCGTCGAGCGCCGACAGCGGTTCGTCGAGCAGCAGCAGCCGTGGGCGCAGCGCCAGCGCGCGGGCCAGCGCGACCCGCTGCTGCTGGCCGCCGGAGAGCTGGTGGGGGAAGCGGTCGCCGTGGCCGACGAGGCCCACCAGGTCCAGCAGCTCGGCGGCACGGGCGCGCCGCTCGGCGGCCCGCACCTTGCGCATCCGCAGCCCGAAGGCCACGTTGCCGGCGGCCGTGAGGTGCGGGAAGAGGCTGTACGACTGGAACACCATCGCCGTGTCACGGCGGTTGGCGGGCACCGGCACGATGTCCTCGCCGTCGAGCAGCACCTGGCCCTCGTCGGGCCGCTCGAATCCGGCGAGCACGCGCAGCGCGGTCGTCTTGCCGCAGCCGGACGGGCCCAGCAGGGCGAGGAGTTCGCCGGGCGCGACGTCGAGGTCGAGGCCGTCCAGCGCGACGGCGGAGCCGAAGGACCGGCGCAGGCCGCGCAGCCGGAGAGCCGCTCCGGTCCGGGTGGGGGTGTCGGTCACGGTCATCGGGAGGTCTTTCCTCGGGAAGCCGCGGTGGCTTCGGACGTACGGGAGGGGCGCGGTGAACGGCGGCGCCGGTTGCCCACGGTGGTCAGCGCGAGCAGCAGCACCCAGGTCAGCAGCAGGCTCAGCAGCGACACGGCCACCGAGAGCCGGGCGTCGGAGCCGGATGCCTGCACGATCCACACCGCGAAGGGCTGGTAGCCGAGGAGCGAGGCGACCGTGAACTCGCCGAGCACCAGCGCCAGCGTCAGGAACGAGGCGTTCAGGAGCGCACCGCGCAGGTTGGGAAGCACGGCCGAGACCAGCGCCCGCGGCCAGGACGCGCCGCAGTCCCGAGCGGCCTCCACCAGCGTGCGGACATCGACGGAGCGCAGGCCCGCGTCGAGCGCGCGGTAGACGAAGGGCAGCGCCATCACGGCGTACGCGAGGACCAGGACCAAGGGGAAGTCCGGGTTCTGCACGGCCACGAACGTCTGGTAGAGCGGCGTCGTGGAGAGTTTCTCCGGACCCCAGCGCAGGACGGTCCCGAGCCCGGCCGTCAGCGCCACCGGCGGCACCACCAGCGGCAGCGTGCACACGACCTCCAGGACCGGCCGCAGCCTGGGGGCGGAGAGCCGGGCGGCGACCGCCGCGGGGATGGTGATCAGCAGGACGAGCGCGACGGTCGCCGCCGCGAGCGCCAGCGAGAGCAGCAGGCTGCCGGTGAAGCCGGGTGCCGTGAAGATGCGCGTGTACGAGGAGAGGGTGAGCCCCTGCCCGGGGATGTCCACGGTGAAGACGGCGGACGCGAGCAGCGGTACCAGGAAGTAGACCCCCGCGAGCAGGAGGACGAAAGGACGTCCTAGGCGAGCCATCGGGTGCTCCTTCGCTGGAGGGGCAGGTGGACGGCCATCACGAGCGCCGCGACCACGACCATGTCGAGGCTCAGCGCGAGCGCCACGTTCTCCTGGCCGACCAGGACGTTGCCGGAGAGCGCGTCCGCGATCTGCAGGGTGACCAGCGGCACGGAGCTGCCGACCATCGCCGCCGCCGTCGCGTACGCGGCGAACGCGCTGCCGAAGAGCAGCACGAACCCGCCGAGCAGGGACGGCAGGAGCACCGGGATGCCGACATGGCGCCAGTACTGCCAGGCCGTAGCCCCGTTGTCGTGGGCCGCCTCGCGCCACTGGACGCGCAGTCCGTCGAGCGCGGGCGCCACGGTCAGCACCATCAGCGGCACCAGGAAGTACAGATAGGTCAGGGCGAGGCCCCAGAACCCGTACAGCGACCAGCCGTGGTCGGCGAGCCCGAGGTGGGTGGTGAGCACGCCCGCGTTGCCGAGGGTGGCGACGAACGCGAAGGCGAGCGGGACACCGCCGAAGTTGGCGAGCACACCGGACGCGGTGAGGACGGCCTCGCGGAGCGCCCGGCCGCGCGAGGAGACCACGGCCTGCGCGAGGAACAGCCCGAAGACCGTGCCCGCGGCGGCCGTGAGCGCGGAGAGCTCGACGCTGCCGATCAGGGCGGTGCGGTACGCGCCGTCCACGGACCGGGTCACGTTGTCGAGGCCGTACCCGCCGTCGGCGACGGTGAAGGCGCCGTCGGCCATGGCGAGCGCGGGCAGGCCGAAGGCGAGCGCGACGACCAGGAAGAGCGGCAGCGCGGCGAGCCAGGCCGCCGGCCGCACGCGGCGCCGCGCCCGGCGCACGGGGGCGTCCGGAGCGGGATGGGCCACGGGCGGGGCGGCGATCGCGGGGGAGTCGCCGGTCAGGGGGGAACCGGTGGCCCCCGGCCCCGCCGGGGCCACTCGCGCGGAGAGCGCGTGGGTGGCCCCGGACGGGGCGGTGGAGGGGTGCGCAGTCATCGAGGCGTCACCCGGAGACGGCCGCGGCCCAGCCCTGCGACAGGGTCTCCTTGGCCTTGGCGGTCTGCTGCTCGGTGGGGAACTTCGGGGTGCCCGCGACCTTCGGCAGCGCCGCGGCGGCCGTCTTGTCGATCGTGCCGTCGGCCTCCATGGCCGTCATCAGGACGGGCCGGGCGTAGCCCTTGAGCCACAGGTTCTGGCCCTCGGGGCTGTACAGGTACTCCTGCCACAGGCGGGCGGCCGCCGGGTGCGGGGCGTCCTTGTTGATCGCCTGCGAGTAGAACTGGGCGTAGACGCCGTCCGTGGGTACGGCGACCTTCCAGTCGACGCCCTTGGACGCGAACTGCTCGGCGTAGCCGGCGTTCAGGTAGTCCCAGTCGATGGAGATGGGCGTCTCGCCCTTCTCGACGGTGGCGGGGGTCGACTCGACGGGGTTGTAGTTCCCGTTCTTCTTCAGCTTGCCGAAGAAGTCGATGCCCGGCTGGATGTCGTCGAACGAGCCGCCGTTCGCCAGCGCCGCCGCGTAGACGCCGCCGAAGGCCGAACCGGACTTCGTGGGGTTGCCGTTGAGGGCGACCTTGCCCTTGTACTCGGGCTTGAGCAGGTCGGCGAAGGTCTGCGGGCAGACCGTGACCCGCTTGGCGTCGCAGCCGATGGAGACGTAGCCGCCGTAGTCGTTGAACCAGCGGCCCTGGGGGTCGCGCTGGGTCTCGGGAATCTTGTCGAAGGCGGTGACCTTGTACGGGGCGGTGAGGCCCTGCTCGCCGGCGGCCTGGGCGAAGGAGGCACCGAGGTCGAGGACGTCGGGGGCGCGGTCCTGGCCCTTGCGGGACTTGACCGCGTTGATCTCGTCCTGGCTGGAGGCGTCGGGGTTCTCGACGTTCACCTTGATGCCGTACTTGGCGGTGAACCCGTCGATGATCGCGCCGTAGTTCGCCCAGTCGCGCGGGAGAGCGATCGCGTTGAGCGTGCCCTCCTTCTTCGCGGCGGCGACCAGGGCGTCCATCCCGCCGGCCTCGGTGGCGGAGGTGGCGGTGGCGAGGTTCTTCCCGTCGGCGGCCGCCTCGGCCTTCGTCGGGGCGGCGCCGCAGGCGGTGAGGGACAGGGCGGTCAGGCCGAGGGCGCCGAGCAGGACGGCGGCGCGGGCAGGGGAGGTCACGCGTACTCCATGAGGGAAGGGGAGCGGGGCCAAGATGTATGAACAACTGTTGTCCGTACAACTCCTGCATTACGGGGGGTCGCGATGACCCCTCGGTGAACGCGAGGAGAAGCCCGCCCTGCGATTCCCCGGCGGAACGGGGCGCTCGACCAGGGGCCCGAGGCGGCCCGGGACACGGGGTTGACCGCCCCGCCGTCAGCGGCAGCGCGGAGTCGTCCACTCCAGGCGGGTCCTGACCCGGGGGTCCGCGATGTACTCGACGGCGGCCAGCGCGGTGTCGCGGGCCGTCCCCTCCGGGTCGCCGTCGGCCAGGATGCGCGCCAAGACCTCGACGGCACGCGGATCCTGACGCATCGCCAGGCCTCTGGCGGCCTCGGCCACGGCGTCCTCGTCGTCGTCGGCGAGCCGTGTGACGAGCGCCTCCCGCAGGGCCGGGGTGTCCTCGGGAACCTCCGCGAGCGCGAGCGTCGCCCAGTCCCGTACGCCGTGGTCGTGGTCCCGGCTCAGCGCGATCAGCGTCGCCACCGCCTCGGGGTGCCCGGCGGGCACCGGGCCCGTGAGCGCGCAGCCGAGGGCCCGCCGCACCTCGACGTCGGGGTGCGTGGCGAGCGACAGCAACTCCGGCAGCGCCTCCGCCGCCCCGCACCGCCCGAGTGCGACGACGGCGGAGAGCGCGGGCTCCCGGGCGGCGCCCGGCGTGGTGCCGGGGGCGCCGCCCGGCCCCGAACCGGCCACCGCGGCCGGCCACGCCCCCACCTTCGCCGCCCCCGTCTCGGCACCCGTCCCCGCCCAGGCGGCCGCGGTCTCCGTCGCGGTCTCCGCCCTCGCCGCCGCCGTCTCGTCACCCGCACCCGTCCCCGCCCAGGCCGCCGCCGTCTCCGCCGCCGTCTCCGCCGCGAGGCGGCGCAGCACCGGGACGGACCGCGACGTGAATCGGTCGAGGCCGCCCAGGACGCGGGCGCCCAGCGCCCGCCGCAGCGTGCCCCCGCTCGCGCACCAGGCGGCCGCCACCTTGAAGGTCTCCTCGTCGTCCCGGTCGGCCAGCGCGCGGACCGCCTCCGTCCAGTCGTCCAGGTCCGGGTCCGCGCAGTTCAGGGCCCGGGTGGCGAGCTCCTCCGGCGACACCCGTACACCCAGCGCCCGCTCCAGGAGCGTCGCGATCGCGGCGTGGCCCGTCTGCTGCTCGTTGCCCCGGCTCGGCGCGCCGTCCGCCCGCAGCACGTCGACGACGACGGTCACCCCGCCGTCCTCGCGCACGTGCCGCACCACGGTCTCCTCGGTCCCCTCGGGCCGGCCCGTGTCGAGCAGCCCGCGCCGCAACTCCTCGGCGACGTCCACGCCGATCCAGCGCCGCGCCTCCCGCAGGGCGTCCTCCGCCGGCCCCGCACCGTACTCGAGGAGCGCCCGCACGCTCGCGGTCGAACCGCGCCGCGCCGCCGCCACCAGCGGCGGGAGTCCGTCCGGTCCGGGCCGGCTCGGCGCCGCGCCGTGTTCGAGCAGGACCCGTACCGTCTCCGCGTGCCCGAGCCGCACCGCCCAGTCCAGGGCCGTGAAGCCGTACGCCTCGGCCTGATCCGCCCGCGCACCGCCCGCCAGCAGTGCCCGCACCACGTCCGCGTGCCCGCCGCAGGCCGCACCGCACAGGGGAAGGTCCCCCGCCTCCTCGCCGCTGCCCCGCCCTGGATCCGCCCCGGCCGCCAGCAGGAGCCGCACGATCCCCGGTTCGTTCGCGACGGCCGCCCGGTAGAGCGCCGTCTCCCCTTCGTCGTCGGTCTCGGGGGAGACCCCGCTCCGCAGGACGCGCACCACGGCGTCGTCCCCCTCGTGCATTGCCTCGAACAGCGTGCTCATCCACCGACCTTCACCCGCCGGGCGCGGATGGCGCAAATGAGTAACAGCCCTCCCGAATCGCCCGTCGGGGCTACGTGTCGCACTCCAGGACCGCATCGCACACCCCGCACCGGGCGCGCACCCGCCGGCCCGTCGGCACCCGCAGCCGCTGCCGGCACACCGGGCACGGGAAGGAGACCCGGGCCGAGGCCCCGCTCCCCTCGAAGGCGTACGGAGCGTCCTGCGCCGCCCGGCCGTAGCGGCGGTCCTTCGCGTACCGGTGCCGCGCCGCCCACCCCGCCGCGGCCAGTGGGGGCCGCCGGGCGTCCCGCGCCGCCTCCTCCCGCCCGCGGGTCCACGCCTCGTACGCGCGGGGGCTGGTGAACCACGGCGAGGGGTCCTCCCCGAACGCCTCTGCCCGCTTGGCCAGCACGTACCCGAACTCCTCCGGCGTCAGATACCCGAGCTTCTGGCTGGACATCCCGTCCTCCCGGAAGGCGTCGAGCAGCAGCCAGCCTGCCCCCAGATAGGCGGTCACCACATCGGTGAGGATCTCGTTGTCCCTGGTGCCGGAAAAGCCCAGGTCGAGGCGGTGGAGCAGCACGTGCGTGATCTCATGGGCCAGCGCCGCCCCGATGTCCCTGCGGTGGCCCCGGAAGCGGTCGTTCAGCTCCACGAAGTACTCGGGACCCGCGGCCAGTTCGACGCTCGCCGCATGCTCCATCTCCCGGAAGCTCACGATCATCCGCGCCTCGGGCAGCCTCAGATGGTGCACGAGGGCCCCGGCGACGCGCTGGGCGCCGAGGTGAAGGTCCTCCCCGTCGGTGAAGGCCACGGCCTCAGCGGACACGCTCGCCCCGTACCGCCGCACCCCGTCCGCCGACAGTCGCCGGTACAGCGCGGTGATCGAGGCCCGGACCGTGGCGAGGTGCGGGAACCCATGGACGACCTCGTTTCCGTTCGGCACGCCACACCCCCTTCCCTCCACTGTACGAGGCCCCGCGGGAGTGCGGCGCTGGCCGAAATCGCGCCCTTGTCGCCCTCACCGGGCGCTGCCCATAATCCCGACCAAGCCTTGACGGGCACATGCCATCAAGGCCAACCCCCCATGAAAGGCAGACACTTGAAGAAGAACAGGTTCGTCCGCGCCCTCCAGAGAATCGCCGCCGCCGGCGCCGTCATCCTCGCGGCCGTCAGCCTCCAGCCCTCCAACGCCTTCGCCGCGCCCGCCCCGGTCGTCGGCGGGACCCGCGCCGCCCAGGGCGAGTTCCCCTGGATGGTCCGGCTCTCCATGGGCTGTGGCGGCTCGATGCTGACGTCGCAGATCGTCCTCACCGCCGCCCACTGTGTGAACGGCTCCGGCAACAACACCAGCATCACCGCCACCGCCGGAGTCGTGGACCTCCGGTCCAGCAGCGCCATCAAGGTCCGGTCGACCAAGGTCCTCCAGGCCCCCGGCTACAACGGCCAGGGCAAGGACTGGGCCCTGATCAAGCTGGCCTCGCCGATCACCTCGGTGCCCACGCTCAAGATCGCCGACACCACCGCGTACAACAGCGGCACGTTCACCGTCGCCGGCTGGGGCGCCACCCGCGAGGGCGGCGCGCAGCAGCGGTACCTGCGCAAGGCCACCGTCCCGTTCGTCTCGGACGCCGACTGCCGGAGCGCCTACGGGAGCGAGCTCGTCCCCGGCGAGGAGATCTGCGCCGGCTACAACCAGGGCGGCGTCGACACCTGCCAGGGTGACTCCGGCGGCCCGATGTTCCGCCGCGACAACACCGGTGCCTGGATCCAGGTCGGCATCGTGAGCTGGGGCTACGGCTGCGCACGGGCCGGTTACCCCGGCGTGTACACCGAGGTCTCGACCTTCGCCGCCCAGATCAAGTCCGCCGCGGCGACCCTCTAGCGGCGACCTTCCCGCACGACCCCGAGCGTGTACGGGGGCGGGGGCGCCGCCCCCCTCCCCCCCCCCCCCCCCCCCCCACCCCCCCCCTCCCCCCCCTCCCCCC
>NZ_JBHUYJ010000074.1:24225-30774 GCF_042668715.1 Streptomyces sp. NPDC057271 | reverse complement strand
CCACGGAGACATATCCCGCATCTGCCCCCTCCCCCTGGCGCTATCCCCACACGCCCCAGGTGGTGGGGGGGGGGGGGCCCCCCCCCCCCCCACACCCTCGCCCCTCAACCGAGCCGCACGCTTCCCGCCCCGCCCTCCAGTTCGAGCACCCACACCTCGTTGGCGCCCTCCCGCAGCACGGGGCCCGGGACGAAGAGCGACTCCTGCGGGCCCGCGCTCCAGTACCGGCCGAGACAGAAGCCGTTCACCCAGACGAAGCCCCGCGTCCCGCCCGGCAGCGACAGCGCCGCGTCACCCGCCCCCGACACCTCGACCTCCGCCCGGTGCAGACCCGGCAGCCTTCCGTCGGCCACCGGACGGAACGGCACCTTCGCGACCGCCGCCGCCTCGAAGGCGTCGAGCCTCAACCCCCGGGCCCGCACCCCGTGCACGTACTGCCGCTCGTGCCGGACCCCGCCCGTGATCCCCTTCGGCTCCGCCTGCCGCGGCCCGTAGTTGACCCGCCCCAGCGACTCCACCCACAGCTCCACCACCGCGGGCCCCGCCACCGGCTCGGGCAGCATCGCGTCCTCCGACGTCAGCACGCCCGCCCGGACCCCGTCCACGTACACCACCGCACGGTCACGCAGCCCGGACACCGAGAGGGGATACGGCTGCCGGGGCCCGGGGACCTCCAGGCGGTAGCGCACCAGCCCCCGGTCCACGCCCAGCTCCTCGAAGGTCGGCGGCATCGGCGTCCGCGACTCCTCGTCGCCGAGGACCTCCAGGACCTCCGCCAGGGACGCCCACTCCGTCAGGGCGGCCTCCACCGGCCCGGCGATCCGCCGCGGCGCCGCCGGCACCTCGGGCAACGGCCCCTCCGCGTACTCCGCCAGCACCTCACGGAACCGCCAGTACTTCTCCGTCGGCAGCCCCGCCTCGTCCACCGGCGCGTCGTAGTCGTACGAGGTCACCGTCGGCAGCAGCTCGCCCTCGTGCAGCTCACCGGCCCGGTTCGCCCCCGCCCAGCCCGCGAAGTTCGTCCCCCCGTGCGCCATGTAGACGTTCACCGACGCCCCGCACTCCAGGATCTCCCGCAGCGCCGCCGCCGCGTCCGCCGCGTCCCGTACGGAGTGCTCCGTGCCCCAGTGGTCGAACCAGCCGCACCAGAACTCCATGCACATCAGCGGCCCCGACGGCTGGTGCCGCCGCAGCACCGCGAACGCCTCCCGCGCCCCCGAACCGAAGTTCGCCGTCGCCAGCACCCCCGGCACCGAACCGCCCGTCAGCATGTGGTCCTCCGGCCCGTCCGAGGTGAAGAGCGGCACCTCCACCCCGCAGTCGAGCAGCAGCTCCGCGACTCGACGCAGATACCCCGGGTCCGAGCCGTAACTCCCGTACTCGTTCTCCACCTGAACCATGATCACCGGGCCGCCGCGGCCGATCTGCCGCTCCACCACCTGCGGCAGCAGCCGACGGAACCAGCGCTCCACATGGGCGAGATACTCCGCGTCGCCCGTCCGCACCCGCCGCCCCACGCGCCCCGTCAGCCAATGCGGCATCCCACCGTTCTCCCACTCGGCGCAGACATACGGCCCCGGCCGCACGATCGCCCACATCCCCGCCCGCGCCACGGCGTCCAGAAACCGGCCGAGCGCGCCCACGTCCCCGTGACGGCCGGGCTCCGGCTCGTACAGATTCCACGGGACATACGTCTCGACACAGGTGAGCCCCATCGCGCGGAGCATCTCCAGACGATGGCCCCACTGCTCCTCGTGCACCCGGAAGTAGTGCAACGCCCCCGACAGCAGCCGCACCGGCCGCCCGTCCAGAAGGAAGTCCTCGTCACCCACAGCGAACGCGCTCATGACCTCACCCTCGCCCTCTGGCGGCGGACCGGTCCATGGACAAAGATCGTCGCTGTTTGGACGGAAGAAAGGCAGGTACGGCGGATGTACCACACCTGGATGCGCTACTTCACACCCAGTCCGGTCCACCACCGCCTCGGTCTCGTCTGCCTCGGCGTCGGGCTCCAGCACGGCGCCCTGCCCACCGTCGGCCCACGCACCCTCGACCACCACGTCGCCGTCCTCGTCAGCTCCGGCAGCGGCTGGTACCGGGTCCCCGACGGACGCCGCACCACCATCACCGCACCCGCCCTGATCTGGCTCACCCCCGGCGTGCCCCACCACTACTCCGCCGACCCCGACACCGGCTGGGACGAGGCCTTCGTCGACTTCGCGGGACCCGCCACCGCCACCTACACCGAACTCGGCTACATCGAACCCGACCGGCCCGTCGTCCCCCTCGCCGACGCCACCGCCCCGCGCGCCGCCGTCGGCCGCATCGCCCGCGCCGCCCGCCGCGGCAACCCCCTCCTCGAGGTCGAGACCGGAGCCGCCGTCCACGAACTCCTGGTCGCCCTGCGCCGCGCCCGCGCCGACACCAACGCCGACGGCGACCCCGTCCTCACCGCCCTCGCCCGCGACGCCTTCCAGCCGCTCTCCGTCGCCGAGCACGCCGCCCGCCACGGCATGACCCAGGCCGAACTGCGGACCGCCGTCCGGCGCACCGCAGGCTGCAGCCCCAAGGACTATCTGCTCACCATCCGGCTCGGCCGCGCCAAAGAACTCCTCGCCGCCACCGAGCTGCCCGTCGCCGCCGTCGCCCGCCGCGTCGGCTACGACGACCCCGCCTACTTCTCCCGGCTCTTCACCCGCCGGGTCGGCACCGCCCCCGTCCGCTTCCGCGAACAGCAGGGCCGGACCGTGCCCGGCGGCTGGAGCAACGTGATCCCGGATCCCGAACACCCGCCGACCCTTCGCTCCCGATCCGTCTAAGCTCGCTGCTCATGAGCGAGATCGACGAGTCCGTCACTGCGGAACTGACCCGGCTGCGCGAGAGCATCGACAACATCGACGCGGCGGTCGTCCACATGCTCGCCGAACGCTTCAAATGCACCCAGCAGGTCGGCGTCCTCAAGGCCGAGCACCAGCTGCCGCCCGCCGACCCCGCGCGCGAGTCCCGCCAGATCGCCCGGCTGCGGGAGCTGGCCGAGAGCGCGAAACTCGACCCGGCGTTCGCGGAGAAGCTGCTGAACTTCATCATCGCGGAGGTCATCCGCCACCACGAGACGATCGCGGACGGAACGCAACGATGAACCGGGTCACGGTCTTCACCCTCGGCGGCACGATCTCCGCGCGGGGCGGCGACGCCAGCCGGATGACGGGAGCCGAGGTCCTCGCCGGCCTCGGCGTCACCGACCGCACCGGCCTCTCCGTCGAACTGCGCGACTTCCGCCGGCTTCCCAGCTCCTCCCTCACCTTCGAGGACCTCGCCGCCCTCGCCACCGAGGTCCGCCAGACCGTCGCCACGGGCTCCGGCGTCGTCGTGGTCCAGGGCACCGACACCCTGGAGGAGACCGCCTTCCTCCTCGACCTGCTCTGCGAGACCGACAGGCCCGTCGTCGTCACCGGCGCCATGCGCCGCCCCGACCTGCCCGGCGCCGACGGCCCCGCCAACCTGGCCGCCGCGATCACCGTCGCCGCCGACCCCGGCTGCGCGGGCCTCGGCGTCCTCGTCGTCCTCGCCGACGAGATCCACGCCGCCCGGCTCGTCCGCAAGACCCACACCACCTCCGTCGCCACCTTCGCCTCCCCGGGCGCCGGGCCGCTCGGCGCCGTCGTCGAGGGCGAGCCGCGCGTCCTGCTGCGCCCCACCGGTACCAGCGCCATCCACCCGCTCCGCTTCGACCCGGCGGTACGCGTCGCCCTGGTCACCCTCTCCCTCGGCGACCGCGGCGAACTCCTCGAAGCGGTCGACTCCCGCTTCGACGGCCTCGTCGTCGCCGCCCTCGGCGCCGGCCACGTCCCCACCTGGCTCGTCGAACCCCTGGAACGGCTCGCGACCCGCATCCCCGTCGTCCTCGCCTCCCGCACCGGCGCCGGCGCGACCCTCACCCGTACCTACCGCGGCCCCGGATCCGAGCACGACCTCCTGAAGCGCGGACTCGTCCCAGCGGGCCCGCTCGACCCCGCCAAGGCCCGCCTCCTCCTCCACGCGCTCCTCTCCACCGGCGCCAAGAGCCCGAGCGGATACGACCGCCCCGGCATCACCGCCGCCTACGCCCACGTCACCGGCGCCGACCTCGCCTGACACCGCCGCCGAGCTGCCGGCGGAACCCCGTGCCCCGCCCGCGCCGAGTTGTCGGCGGAACCCCCGTGTGCTGCCCGCGCCGAGCTGCCGGCGGAACCCCGTGCCCCGCCCGCGCCGAGTTGTCGGCGGAACCCCCGTGTGCTGCCCGCGCCGAGCTGTCGGCGGAACCCCCGTGCCCCGCCGCGGCACCATCGGGCAGCATGGGCCCCATGTCCGTACTGACGCGCGACGAAGCGCAGACCCGTGCCCAGCTCCTCGACGTCCAGCACTACACGGTCGACCTCGACCTCACCACCGGCGACGAGACCTTCGAATCCACCACGCTCATCCGGTTCACCGCCCGGACCGCAGGGGAGACGTTCGTCGAGCTGAAGCCCGTCACGCTCCACTCCCTCCTGCTCGACGGCGAGCCCCTCGACCCCGCGTCCCTCGACGAGAACCGGGTCCCGCTCCGCCTCACGGAGGGCGAGCACGAGCTGCGCGCCGTCACGACCATGCGGTACTCCCGCACCGGTGAGGGCATGCACCGCTTCAAGGACCCCACCGACGGCGAGTCGTACGTCTACACCCAGCTCTTCATGGAAGACGTCCAGCGCGTCTTCGCCGCCTTCGACCAGCCCGACCTGAAGGCCGTCTTCGAGGTGAGCGTCAA
The DNA here is from genome assembly GCF_042668715.1 of Streptomyces sp. NPDC057271. Lineage (NCBI taxonomy): Bacteria > Bacillati > Actinomycetota > Actinomycetes > Kitasatosporales > Streptomycetaceae > Streptomyces > Streptomyces sp. NPDC057271. The sequence goes on along the minus strand of NZ_JBHUYJ010000074.1, from coordinate 25,988 downwards.
GGCCCCCGAAGGCTGGACCGTCCTCGCCAACGGCATCACCGAGCAGCAGCCCGACGGCAGCTGGAAGGCCGCCGCCACCCCGCTGCTCTCCACGTACTTCGTCTGCGTCGCCGCCGGCCCCTGGCACTCCGTCCGTACCGAGCACGCCGGACTGCCCTTCGCCATCCACTGCCGCCGCTCCCTCGCGCCCCACCTCGACGCCGACGCCGACGAGATCCTCGACATCACCAAGGCCTGCTTCGACCGCTTCCACCAGAAGTTCGAGGAGCCGTACCCGTTCGACTCCTACGACCAGGCCTTCGTCCCCGAGTTCAACGCCGGCGCCATGGAGAACCCCGGCCTCGTCACCTTCCGCGACGAGTTCGTCTACCGCTCCGCCGTCACCGTCACCGAGCGCCAGACCCGTGCCATGGTCATCGCCCACGAGATGGCCCACATGTGGTTCGGCGACCTCGTCACCCTGCGCTGGTGGGACGACATCTGGCTGAACGAGTCCTTCGCCGAGTACATGGGCTACCAGACCGTCAACGAGGCGTGCTCCGACCGCTTCCCCGACACCTGGATCGACTTCGGCATCGAGCGCAAGGCCTGGGGCTACGACGCCGACCAGCGCCCCTCCACCCACCCCGTCGCCCCCGACCCGGACGCCGTCCCCGACACCGCCTCCGCACTCCTCAACTTCGACGGCATCTCCTACGCCAAGGGCGCCTCCGCCCTGCGCCAGCTCGTCACCTGGATGGGGGAGAAGGACTTCCTCGCCGGCATCAACACCCACTTCAAGCGCCACCGGTTCGGCAACGCCACCCTCGCCGACTTCATCGACAACCTCGCCTCCGCGACCGACCGCGACGTCCACGCCTGGGCCGAGCGGTGGCTGCGGACCACCGGAGTCGACACCCTCACGCCCGAACTCGGCGGCGACGAGACCCGCACCACGCTCACCGTCCGGCACGACGGCAGCAGGCCGCACCGCATCGCCGTCGGCGTCTACGACCGCGACCTCGTCGACGGCCGCCGCCTCGTCGCGCGCGAACGCCTGGAGATCGACGTCCCGCAGACCGCGCCCCTCGACCTCCCCGGACCGCGCCCCGCCCTCGTCGTCCTCAACGACGGCGACCTCACGTACGCCAAGGTCCGCCTGGACGAGACCTCGCTGGAGACCGCCCTGCGCGGCATCTCCGGCATCCCCGACGCCCTCACCCGCGCGCTCGTCTGGAACACCCTGCGCGACATGGTCCGCGACGGCGAACTGGACCCCCGCGACTACCTGGCCACCGCCGAGGCCCACCTCTCCGAGGAGCCGGACCTGGCCGTCGTGCAGGGCGTCCTCGCCTTCGCCCGCACCCAGATCGCCGACCGCTACCTCGCCCCCGAGGAGCGCCCCGCCGCGCTCGCGCAGCTCACCTCCCTGGCCCGCACCCTCATCCGCCACACCGAGGACGGCGACGCCCCCGGACTGCGCCTCACCGCCGTCCGTACGTTCATCAGCAGCGCCACGCAGCCCGACACCCTCGCCGGCTGGCTCGCCGACGGAACCGTCCCCGGCGGACCGGAGCTCGACCCGGAGCTGCGCTGGCGCATCCTCGCCAGGCTCTCGGTCCTGGGCGCGGTCGACGGGGCCGTGATCGACCGCGAGCTGGAGCGGGACCCGAGCGCCACCGGCCAGGAGGGCGCGGCCCGCTGCCGGGCCGCCCTGCCGACGCCCGAGGCGAAGGCGGCCGCCTGGTCCGGCCTCTTCGACTCGGACGACCTGTCCAACTACC
>NZ_JBHUYJ010000074.1:3371-24215 GCF_042668715.1 Streptomyces sp. NPDC057271 | reverse complement strand
CCAACTACCTGTTCACGGCGACGGCCCAGGGCTTCTGGCAGCCCGAACAGGCCGATCTGGTACGGGAGTACGTGACGCGGTTCTACCCGGCGGCCATCGCACTCGGCGCCCGCAGGGGCGCCGCGATGGCCGAGGCCGCCGGCCGCCACGCCTTCCCCGCGTTCGCGATCGACCAGGAGTCCCTCACCCTGGGCGAGTCCCACCTCACGGACCCGACCCTGACCCCGGCCCTCCACCGCAAGCTCGTCGACCAGCTCTCCGACCTCCGCCGGGCCTTGACGGTCCGCACCGCCTGACCGGCCGCGGGCCGGCGGCTCCCCGCCGACCGGCCCGCCCGCGAGCCCACCGGGGGACGGCGTCCTGTCAAGGACCCGTCCCCCGTTCGGGTTGCTCCCGCGACATCGCCGGACAGAGCCCCAGAACCCCCGGCAGGCTCGTGCCCATGCGTGCCGACCCCGCCCCACCCCTCGCCGCGACGGACACCGACGCCCTGCGCCCCCTCCTGGACACGGTCCTCGACGCCCTCCGCGCGGGCGCGACCGCGCGCGGCGGTCCGATCCCCTCCGGCGGCCCCGACACGGTCACCGCCCGCGTCCGGGAGGCACTGGGAGACCCGCTCCCCACCCACGGCACCGACCCCACCGACACCCTCCGCACCCTCACCCGCGTTCTCGCCGAAGGCGCCGCGGACCCCGCCCATCCCCTCTGTGCCGCCCACCTGCACACGCCGGTCCTCGCGCTCGCCGCCGCCGCCGACCTCGCCGCGTCCGTCCTCAACCCGTCCATGGACTCCTGGGACCAGGCCCCCGCCGCCTCCGCCCTCGAAGCCCTGGTCACCGAAGCCCTGGCCGCAGCCGTCTACCCTGCCGCACCCCCCAGCACCGCACCCCGCAGCGCCCCCGCCGCGTCCCACCCACCCCGCCCCGACGCCCTCGTCACCACGGGCGGCACCGAGTCCAACCAGCTCGCGCTCCTCCTCGCCCGTGAGCGCCACGGCCCGGGCCACACCGTCCAGACCGTCGTCGGCGCCAACGCCCACCACTCCTTCCGCCGCGCCGCCTGGCTCCTCGGCCTCCCCGAACCGGTGACCGTGCCCACCCCCAACGGCACCCTCGACCCCGTCGCCCTCGACGAGGCACTCACCGACCTCCACGGCCCCCTCCTCGTCGCCGCGACCGCCGGCACCACCGACACCGGCCGCATCGATCCCCTCCCCCAGATCGCCGACCTCTGCGACGCCCACGGCGCCGAGCTGCACATCGACGCCGCCTACGGCGGCCCCCTCCTCTTCAGCGACACCCGCCACCCACTCCTGGCCGGCCTCGACCGCGCCCGCACCGTCACCCTCGACCTGCACAAACTGGGCTGGCAACCGGCCGCCGCCGGACTCCTGGCCGTACGGGACAGACGCGACCTCGCGGCCCTCTCCCACACCGCCGACTACCTCAACGCCGCCGACGACACCGAAGCCGGCCTCCCCGACCTCCTCGGGCGCTCCCTGCGCACGACCCGCCGCCCCGACATCTTCAAGATCGCCGTCACCCTGCGCGCCCTCGGCAGGGACGGCATGAGCGCGCTCGTCGACCAGGTCTGCGACCTCGCCCAGCAACTCGCCGACCTCGTCGAGAAGAGCCCGGACCTGGAGCTGTACGAGCGCCCGGCCCTGACCACCGTGCTGTTCCGGCCCGCCGGCTCCGACGACACCGCCGTCGCCGCGATCCGCCGCACCCTCCTCTCCGAGGGGCGGGCGGTCCTCGGCCGTGCCCACGCGGACGGCCGTCTCTGGCTCAAGGCCACCCTGCTCAACCCCCACGCCACCCCCGGCGACCTCCAAGACCTCCTGGACCTCGTGGAAGGCAGCACCGACCGATGACCGGCAGCACCCCCCAGCGCGACCTCGACCACCCCCACGACCTGGTGGGCATCGGTATCGGCCCCTTCAACCTCTCCCTCGCCGCGCTCGCCCAAGGCGTCCCCGGCGGTCTCGCCACCGCCTTCTACGACCAGAACCCCGCCTTCCACTGGCACCCCGGCCTCCTCATCGAAGGCGCCACCCTCCAGGTACCCTTCCTCGCCGACCTGGTGACCCTCGCCGACCCCGCCAGCCCCTGGTCGTTCCTCAGCTACCTGCGCTCCCGCGACCGACTCTTCCCGTTCTACTTCGCCGAGAAGTTCCACATCCAGCGCGCCGAGTACGACGCCTACTGCCGCTGGGTCAGCGCCCAGCTCCCCGGGCTGCACTTCGGCCACCAGGTCGACGCCGTCCGCTGGAGCCCCGAACGCGCCCTGTTCGAAGTCGACTTCACCCAGCTCGACCAGGACGGCGAGGCCGAGGCCCTGGGCCGCGCGTACAGCCGCAACGTCGTCCTGGGCGTCGGCACCGAACCGTACGTACCCGAGCCCCTGAAACCGCTGGCCGACGCCCCGAACGTCCCCGTCCTCCACTCGGCCGAGTATCTGGACCACCGCGAGCGGCTCCTCGCCGCCGAGCACGTCACGGTCATCGGATCAGGCCAGTCCGGCGCCGAGATCTTCCTCGATCTCCTACGGGCCAGACCCGCAGGCGCCGAGAAGATCCACTGGCTGGCCCGGACCGAGGCCTTCGCGCCCATGGAGTACTCCAAGCTCGGCCTGGAGCACTTCACCCCCGACTACACCCGCTACTTCCACTCACTGCCCGAGCAGACACGCAACGAACTCGTGCCACGCCAGTGGCAGTTGCACAAGGGCATCGACGCCGACACCATCGCCGCCATCCACGACGAGCTCTACCGGCGCACCCTCCACGGCGGCTGGCCCGACGCCGTCCTCACCCCCGGAGTCCGCGTCCGCACCGCCGGCCGCGTCGCCACCACCAAGGTCGAACTCCACCTGGAGCACCCGCAGCAGTCGACCCGCTCCCGTCTCACCACCGACGCCGTCGTCCTCGCCACCGGCTACCGCGAACGCCCCGTCGACCGGATGCTCGCCGGACTCGACCCCTACCTGCGTCACGACTCCGCCGGCCGGGCCAGGATCGACGACGCGTTCCGGCTCGTCCTCGCCCCGTCCGTCACCGGCTCCGTCTACGTACAGAACGCCGAGAAGCACACCCACGGCGTCGGCGCGCCCGACCTCGGTCTCGCCGCCTGGCGCAGTGCCACCATCCTCAACTCGCTCACCGGCAAGGAGCCGTACCCACTGCCGCGGCGCACCGCCTTCACCAGCTTCGGCCTGGAACGGCGCGAGGCACCGCACATCCCGGCCCAGGGCCAGGCGCTGACGCCTCTGACACGGAACATCTGACGGTCGGGCGGCGCCGCGGCACCGCTGACTTAGGCGGAGCCGAGCAGGGACCGGATCGTGTGGTGGACGAGGAGATGACCCCACACCTCTTGTTCCACGCCGCCCGGCCAGCGCGAGCGCAGGACCTGCGGCCCTTCGGGGCTCAGGGCGCCGAGGTCCCGCAGTGAGGTCCTGATGTCCCACCGGCGGTCGTAGAGGGCGGCGAGTAAGCCCGCAGGCGCGGCCTCGGGGTCGAGAAGGCTCGTGACGAGCCGGTACGGCGGCTCCTCGATCACCCGGACCGCCGTGCGGGCCCCGGTGGCGCCGCAGGGGGCGTCGGAGAGATACGAGCCGTCCGGCAACCCAACGTGCACGGGCAGGCCGGTGCCCAGGCCGATCCGCCACAGCACCTCCGCCCCCGCCGCCCGTGCCACGTGCAGCAGTTCCAGATCGGCGGGACCGCAGTCCGCCAGCAGCAGGTCACCGTGGGTCAGCGTGGTGAAGAGCGCCCGTGCCAGCGGTGCCGGCGGTCCACCGGAGGGAAGCCGTCCCAGGACGGCGCCCGTGATTCTATGACTGCCGCACTCGGCCAGCGCCACCACGTGGACCTGCGGAAACCCGGACCCCGACGCCGATGCGGACCGCGACGCAGGTCCCGGCCGGGGCGCTGTATCCGACGCGGAGTCACCGGTGGGTGCGGGGACCGGCCGTGAGGGAGAGGGCCCGTACCGCGCCCGGTTCTCCGGGGTGTCCGGGACGTCGACCGTCGTCCCGTCGATCGCGAGCACCGCCCACTGCCGGAAACGGGCGCACCGGGTGCGAGCCCCCGCCGGACGGGACTGCCGCGCCAGCTCCGTGAACAGGGCGGCCAGCGGTTCCGGGCCGAGCCGGGCCCGCGCCCGGGAGATGGCCGCCGTCGTCGGCATCGTGCAGAGCGTCCGCTCCTGCCGGGCCCAGGCCAGTCCCTCGGTCAGCAGCTGGGCCACCTGCTCGTAGCTGCGCTGCTCGAAGAGACATATGGCCAGGACGAAATAGACCACCGTCCGGGCCGGCAGAAGTCGGCTGCGGCGCTCGGCCCGGCCGCACTCCGCGACCACGCGGTCCACCAGCTCCGGCGGAAACGTACGGAACAGCAGTCCGAGGGCCATGCGTTCCGGAAGCCGTTCCTCGGGTGTCGTTCTCGACTGGCCCGGCCGTGGCATCGGCACACCTCCTCTTCAGGAGCCGGTGGCTTCTTAAGTCACTGGTACCTGTTCGTTCCGGCTTGCCGGTCAACAGGCGTGCGACAAATCATGGAAAGCGAGCCGATACGGCGTCACTCTCCTTCTGCGAGTGGACGTGAATGACTTTCTCCCGGTTGCAGGGGAATACGGGGAATCGATTTTTCGAGGCGCGCGGAAGGCATACGGAAAGGGAGCGTGATGACAGATCGCGCATTTCTCATAGGCATCGACGAGTATCCGGATCCGGCGAACAACCTCAACAGCTGCGTCGCCGACACCGTGGCGTTCGGCGAACTGCTCGGCACGGTCGGATTCGACGACTCGGAGATCCGCGTCCTGCACAACGCGGACGCCACCCTCGCCGCGGCAAGGGATGGCCTGGACTGGCTGGTGGACGGTGCCTTGGAGGGTGACCGAAGAGTCTTCTTCCAGTCCTCGCACGGCTATCGCGACGTCAGGGGCGACGTCATGGTGGAAGTGCTCTGCATGTACGACGAGTTCCTGGAGGACCGGGAGCTCGCCGAACGCTGCAGCGGCCTGCCGGCTGGCGTCCTCACCGTGGTGCTCGACTCCTGCCACTCCGGTGGCATGGACAAGGAGTTCTTCGTCGAGGGCACGCTCGGCGTGGCGCGGACGAAGGTTTTCTCGCCGCCTCGGAACCAGATGGTGGCGAAGGCCAAGGCGGTGCACGCGGCGCGGGCCCTCAAGCCCTTCGGGCGGACGGAGCTGCGGAACGAGGCGTCCATGGTCCGCAACATGGCGAACCCTCCGCACGTGGTGCCGAGGACCAAGGGCGCGATCACCGGGGCGGTCGAACTGAACGCGGTGCTGCTCACGGCCTGCCGTGCGGACCAGACCGCGGCGGCGGGGAGCGAGGCCACCGACTGGCTCTCGGCGTTCACCTACGCCCTCGTCAACGAAATGGACGCGGAGATCCCGGTCTCCTCTCTGGTTGCCCGGGCGGTGAACCGCATCGAGGAACTCAACATGAGCCAGACCCCGTGCGTATTCGCTCCCTCGGGACAGCAGCACCGACTCACCGAAACGTTCATCTCGGATATGCCGGCGACGCACAAACGTTTCGCCGGGGCGGGAAATCTCACCAAGGAGGTCAAGGGTATGGGTACGAACGAGCAGGAAAAGGAAATCCGAAGGGCGGCTGCGAAGGTTCTCGCCGACATCAAGTCGGCGAGCCCGAGCCCGGGAAAGAAGACGTACGGATTCCTGAGCGACGGCTCCTGGCACTACGACGCCCAGCTGTGCGGCGCGGTGCTCGCCCCGGCGGTCGCCGCCGTGATGCCGCCGCCGGCATCCGGCAAGAGCATGGCGCCCCGGCCGGCCCTCGCCGATCCCTTCCAGCTCGACCAGAAGAGCTTCTGGTCGTCGGCGTTCAACATCGCCCGGACCGTCGTCGGCGAACTCACCAAGAACGGTGCGCCGGCCGGGAAGTCGGCCGCCCCCGCGGACCCGGCCGAGCTGCGGCGCCGTATCGAGGAGCGAGTGCCGGAGCACCGGATCGGCAACCCGAAGTTCTTCGGGCTCGTCGAGACCCTGATCGGCGTCGCGGCGCCGCTCATCATCGACGCGGTCACCAAGGACTTCAAGCCGGACGACCTGCCGCCCGCCAACGGGACGATCGAGTTCGATCTGCCCGCAGACCTCAGCGAGAGGGAGACGAAGGACTGGTTCGAGGACGCGCTCGACGTGGTCGGTGACGTCCTGCCGGTCGTCGTGCGGGCCCTCGCCTGAGCTTCGCCGGAAGCAGGAACCACCCAGGGGGAAGGGTGGTGGCCCTTGGAGGCCACCACCCTTCCGCCCTCTCACAACGGAAGGACTCGCAGCATGAACACGCCCTTCCCGGCCACCCCGGCCGACGAGGCGGTCTACCGTAAGGCGGCCGCCGATCTCGCCAGGATGACCCTGCCCGACCTGGCGGAGTTCCCCCCGCTCCAGATTGAGATCGCCCTCGTCAAGGCCTTCGGGAGGACAGGCCCCCGGGCGGAGTGGCTCAGCGAGTTCCGGGGCCGGATCAAGCAGGCCGGCGAGAACACGGTGCGGATGGAGCCCGCCGACCCGGAGACGTTCCCGCCGCCCCGGGTGAAGAGCCCCGCCGCCTCGCACCAGCGGCTCGTGGACTCCCTCACCCAGACCGACCGGCTGCTGGTGATGGGGCCCTTCGACCCGCCCTTCCGGTTCGTCGGGGGCGATCCCCAGGACTAGAAGACAGGAACACCGTCCCGGGTCAGCCTCCAGTCCACCGACGCGAACTGCCCCGGGTCGATCGACCCCCGCGCCTTCACCCACTGGATGATGGTGTTGCGGATCTCGTCCGAATTCGCCCACAGCTGCTGCGCGTCGGCGACGTGCGGGAACGCGCCGCCACCACTGGCACGGTAGTTGTTCACGGCGAGGACGAACCGCGCGGCCGGGTCGACCGGCTTTCCGTCGAAGGACAGGTTCACGATCCGCGCGCCGGCCGGCTTGGCGATGTCGATCTCGTACGTCACGCCGTACACCGCGTCGTAGTTGTAGTCCGGCGTGCCGCCCGCGTTCGTCAGCTTCGCCGTGTCCACGGGCCCGCCCGCCGGGGTCTGCACGTAGTACCGCGCCGAGAACTCCAAGTAGTCCTTGACCTGGGCCCCCGTCAGAAGACGAGCCTCCAGGGTGTTCTCGAAGACATAGAGCCCGGCCGCGTCACGGATGGTGACCTGTCCCGCCGGGATCGCCGCCGTACGGGAGAAACACGACGCCTGCGACAGGACCGGCAGCGCCGCGTACGCGCCGCCCGCCAGCGCCTCCTTCACCGTCTCCGCCTGGACGTGGTTGATCAGATCGATGATCGGCTCGTCCTTCCACGGCGCCTCGGCCGTGGCCATCGTCGCGCTGGAGGTGCCGATGATCTGGTTGACGTACGCGACGACCTTCGTGTGCTCGTCGGCCAGCAGGCCGACGATCTCCGGGTCCTCCTCCACGGTGTTGGAATTCAGCACCTGGGCGCCGACCTTCTCGACGACCCAACGGCCCTTCTCCCACACCAGCTCGAAGTCGAAGAGGGTGAGGCGCTGCCCCCACTTCAGCGGCTCGGACAGCACGACGTCCTTGCCGGTCTCCCTGTTCCTGACCCGGTACTCGGGGATCTCGGTGTGGGCGTGGCCGACGAGGATCGCGTCGATCCCCGGGACCTGCTCGGCGACGAGACCGGCCGCGTTCTCCACATGAGGAAGCTGGTCACCGTACGAGGACGTGCCACTGGAACCGCTGTGCGCCGACACGACCACGACGTCCGCGCCCATCGAGCGCAGCCTCGGCACCCACTTCGCCGCCTGCTCCTCCAGCCCCGGGAAGACCATCCTGCCGCTCACATGGGCCTTGTCCCAGATCGCGATGCCCGGATTGGTCAGACCGAGGACCGCGACCTTCACGTCACGGCCGTGCGGGGTGCGCAACCGGTGCATGCTGTAGGGCGGGAACGCCGGCCGCAGCGTCCTCGCGTCGAGCGCGTTGGCCCCGAGCAGCGGGAAGTCGCACTGCTCCTCGAACTTCCGCAGCACCGGTATGCCGTAGTTGAACTCGTGGTTGCCGAGCGCGGCGGCGTCGTATCCGATCGCGTTCATCGCCTGCGCCATCGGGTGCACCGGACCGCGGCGGGCGGTGATCGGGTCGACCTTGGCGTAGTAGTACGACAGCTGGGTGCCCTGGATCGTGTCGCCGGCGTCGATGAGGAGCGTGTTGCACCTCCCCTTCGCCTTGCGCACCTGGTCGACAAGGGTGGAGATCTTCGCGAGGCCGACGTCGTTGTGCGCCTTGTCGTCGAACTCCTTGTCGGTGAAGTAGTCCCAGTTGAAGACGTTGCCGTGCAGGTCCGTCGTACCCATCACGGTGAAGGAGTACCGCTTGGCCGGACGGGGGCGCCGTCCCTGGGCCTGCGCCGGGACGGCGGCGACCCCCGTGGTGAGAGCGGCTCCGGCTCCGACGGCGACGGAGCTCTCCAGGAACGCCCGGCGGTTCAGCGGCATGTGTTCTCCTAGGTCCAATGGCGCACAACGCGCGTAGATTCTGGCCCACCCGTCACCCCGGCGACAGAGTTTTCCGGTCACGGAGTGGGAAAGTGTTCGGGATCGCAGCCGTCGCCCGTACGAGGGAGCCCGAAGTGACGACCCCCCAACCGAGCCCACACCCGACCCCGGAGGCACCGCAGGTGGCGGTCCGCGGAGAGGCCCGACTCGATGTCGACCCGGAAATCGCCCGCATCGGGGTGACCATCAGCGCCCGCGGCACCGACCGGACGGCGACCCTCACCGACCTCACCCGACGCAACACGCTCGCCCTCGACCTCGTGAAGTCCTACGGCGACGCCGTCGAGAAACTGGAGACCGGCGCCTTCTCCATCACCCCCGAACCCGGCAGACACGGCCGCGGCGAACGGATCCGCGCCTACCAGGGCCGAGTCCATCTCATCGCGGAGCTGACCGACTTCACCGCCCTGGGCGAACTCACCACCCGCCTCGCCGATCTCGAACTGACCCGAGTCGACGGCCCCTGGTGGGCACTGCGCCCCGACTCCCCCTCCTACGCGGCGGCCCGCCGTACGGCGGTGGAGGAAGCCGTCCAGCGCGCCCGCGCGTACGCGGAGGCCCTCGGCACCTCCCTCGCCGCACTCCTGGAGCTCTCGGACACCGGCCTCGTCCCACCCCCGGCGGCCGGCGGCATGCGCATGGCCTTCGCCGCCGACGCCTCCGACGCACCACCCCCACTCGACCTCGAACCCCAGCGCCAGACCGTCACGGCCGAGGTGACAGCCCGCTTCACCATGGCCCCTCCGGCCCTCTAGGACCACCCCCGAAACGCTCATCGGAGCACCCGCCCGCACAGATTCAAGACTTGTCAATAACCTTTCACGCAAAGGTTGTTGAACAGACATGCCCACCCCCTCGACTACCCGCCGGTAAGCCCTAGGCTCGAACCATGCGCCGAGCGAAAATCGTTTGCACCCTGGGACCCGCCACCGACTCGTACGACCAGATCAAGGCACTGGTCGAGGCCGGAATGGACGTCGCCCGACTCAACCTCAGCCACGGCGGCTACGCCGAACACGAGGAGCGCTACCAGCACGTACGGAAAGCCTCCGACGAAACCGGCCGCAGCATCGGAGTCCTCGCCGACCTTCAAGGCCCGAAGATTCGCCTCGGCCGGTTCCGCGAAGGACCCGTACTCCTTGAACGCGGCGACGACTTCACCCTCACCGTCGAACCCATGGACGGCGACCGCCACATCTGCGGCACCACCTACGACGGCCTCGCCGCCGACGTCACCACCGGCGAACTCATCCTCGTCGACGACGGCCGCGTCACCCTCGAAGTCACCTCCGTCGACGGACCCCGCGTTCACACCCGTGTCGTCGAAGGCGGCATGATCTCCGACAACAAGGGCCTCAACCTCCCCGGAGTCGCCGTCTCCGTCCCCGCCCTCTCCGAAAAGGACATCGACGACCTCCGATGGGCGCTGCGCACCGGAGCGGACATCATCGCCCTCTCCTTCGTCCGCAGCGGCCGCGACATCGAAGACGTCCACCGCATCATGGACGAAGAGGGACGCCGCCTCCCCGTCATCGCCAAGATCGAGAAGCCCCAGGCCGTCGAGAACATCGACGACATCGTCGCCGCCTTCGACGGCATCATGGTCGCCCGCGGCGACCTGGGCGTCGAGATGCCCCTCGAACACGTCCCGATCGTCCAGAAGCGCGCCATCAAACTCGCCAGACGCAACGCCAAGCCCGTCATCGTCGCCACCCAGATGCTCGACTCGATGATCGACAACTCCCGGCCCACCCGCGCCGAGGCCAGCGACGTGGCCAACGCCGTCATCGACGGCACCGACGCCGTGATGCTCTCCGGCGAGACCAGCGTCGGCAAGTACCCCACCGAAACCGTCCGCACCATGAGCCGCATCGTCGAAGCCGCCGAGGAGGACCTCCTCACCAAGGGCCTGCCCCCACTGACCGAGCGGAACAAGCCCCGCACCCAGGGCGGAGCCGTCGCCCGCGCCGCCGCCGAAATGGGCGACTTCCTCGGCGCCAAGTTCCTCGTCGCCTTCACCCAGTCCGGCGACACCGTCAAGCGCCTCTCCCGCTACCGCTCACCCATCCCACTGCTCGCCTTCACACCCGACCCCGCCACCCGCTCCCAGCTCAACCTCACCTGGGGCGTCGAGACCTTCCTCGGCCCCCACGTCGACTCCACCGACGCGATGGTCGCCCAGGTCGACGAGGAACTCCTGCGCATCGGCCGCTGCCGAAAGGGCGACACCGTCGTCATCACCGCAGGCTCCCCACCCGGCGTCCCCGGCACCACCAACCTCGTCCGTGTCCACCACATCGGCGAGGACGACAGTCCGAAGGAGTGACCACGGCGGCCCCGTCACACCCCGACACCCCCGCCCAAGCGCAAAAGTGACGCCATGTCACACCATCTCAGCGGACCCCACCTGCGCTCCCCGATGGGCGACGCCCGTCTGGACCTCACCGACCTCTTCGCCTTCACCGTCCCCGGCGGGCGCACCGCTCTCATCATGAACGTCAACCCGATCGCGCCCACCGGCGGCACCGCGTTCCACCCCGACGCGGTCTACCGCCTCAACGTCGACACCGACGACGACAACCAGGCCGACATCGCCTTCAGCTTCACCTTCTCCGACCCCGCGGACGACGGCGAGCAGACCCTCGCCCTCCACCGCGCCACCGGCATCGAGGCCCGCACCCACGAGGCCGCCGGTACACCCCTCTTCACCGACGTCCCCGTCTCCTTCGGCCGCGAGCTGTCCGTGACCGAGTCGAACGGCTACAAGGTCTCCGCCGGGCTGCGCAGCGACCCCTTCTTCGCCGACCTCGACGGCATCGTCGCCGACTTCACGTGGACCGGGACCGACTGGGGCGCCGACAAGAACGTCTTCGGCATCGCCCTCGAAGTACCCGACGCGGCGCTCGGCGACAACCCCCGGATCGGCGTCTGGGCCCGCGTCAGCCCCCACACCGACGGCGAACTGAAGTCCGTCGACCGCGGCGCCCACCCCTCCCTCACCGCCTACCTGAACGCGGAGGAGGACAAGGACGCCTACAACGCCGGGGAACCGGCCGACGACTGGACGACGTACCTCGAACCCTGGAAGAAGGCCCTCGCCCACACCGGCGGCTACACCCCCGAAGCCGCGGAGGAGGCGCTGCGCACGGTCCTCCCGGACGTCCTTCGCTACGACCGAAGCAAGCCCGCCGCCTACCCCAACGGAGGCACGCTCACGGACGACGTCACCTCGGCCCGGCTGGCGATGATCTCGAACGGCAAGGTCACCACGGACCACATCGGCCCCCACACCGACCTGCTCCCGCACTTCCCGTACCTGGGAACGCCGCACTGATCAGTGCTTGGGTCCCACGTGGAGGTCCATGAGCGCGACGGACGCCTTGCGGGCGATCGAGATGTTGTACGGGTCGACCCCCCGGGCGGTAGTGGACCACTCGACACCGACCTTGCTGAGGGTGTCGCCGAGCAGTTTTCGGATGTCGTCCGACTTGTTGGTGAAGAAGTACCGGGGGTACTCGTACCGCTTGCGCTTGCCGCCGACCAGCCGAGTCGTCCAGTTGGTGATCCGACAGCCGTCGGAGTGAATGAGCCCGCGGATGAACGCCCAGGGATGCGCGTCGACGATCTCCTGCTGCCAGGGGTCGAGGGCGATACTCCGCTCGTGCTTCTTGCCGGGGCCGTGCTGGGGAAACAGGCAGGCAAGGTGGAGGGAGTACACCTTGATGTTGTGGCACCCCTTCTTGCGGACGCGGCACGTGGCGTTGTCCGGGAACACCCGGCGCATTGCGGCTTCTGCCTCGTCCTGCACTCCGGGCCAGGAATCGTCGAGGGTGATCATGAGGTTCGGCACGCGGTGAGCCGAGTAGTGGCTGATGTGTCCGTCGCCGAGATAGAGGCCCAGCAGGTAGGCGTACGCCGCTCCATCCAACTCCCGGCCGTCGCAGCGAGGGCAGCGCGGATCGGGCCTCCCCGGGCACTCGCCGCGTTTCGCGCGGTCCACGTGTTTCCAGTAGCTGATCGTCCCTGTGGGCACGTTGAGCCTGCGGGCCACGTCCGCATTCTTGGCGCCGCCTCGCAGGAGAGTGAGCGCCCGTTGTCGCACCTGTGTGCCGTGGAAGTTCATGCGACTACCCTGCGCAATGATTCCAGGCTGTGCGTAGCGGAAAGCGGACAATCACGCGAAGGTGAACGTCCGCTTTCTCTGGGGCGTGCCCGGTGTGGGATTCGAACCCACATGCCCATAGGGCACGGCATTTTGAGTGCCGCGAGTCTGACCAGTTCCTCCAACCGGGCGGGCTGCGGGAAGTCTACCGGGTCACAACCGGCGGTCGCAGCTAGGTAGGCTTCTGAGTGCAGCACCACGCCCCGCAACGAGGAGCCCCCGTGACCGCCCCCGAGTCGCCCCAGCCCGCCGATGACGCCGACGCGTCGCACGTCCCGCCGCTGACGACCCGCGTCGTCATCGCCGAGGACGAGGCCCTCATCCGCCTCGACCTCAAAGAGATGCTCGAAGAAGAGGGCTACTCGGTCGTCGGCGAGGCCGGCGACGGCGCCCGGGCCGTGGAGCTCGCCCGGGAGCACCGTCCCGACCTCGTGATCCTGGACGTGAAGATGCCCGTCCTCGACGGCATCTCCGCCGCGGAGAAGATCGCCGGGGAGTCCATCGCGCCCGTCCTGATGCTCACCGCCTTCTCGCAGCGCGACCTCGTGGAGCGGGCGCGGGACGCCGGCGCCATGGCGTATCTGGTGAAGCCGTTCAGCAAGAGCGACGTCGTCCCGGCGATCGAGATGGCGGTGTCCCGGTTCGCGGAGCTGCGGGCGCTGGAGAAGGAGGTCGCCGACCTCTCCCAGCGGCTTGAGACGCGCAAGCTGGTGGACCGGGCGAAGAGCATCCTGCAGACGCAGTACGGCCTCACCGAGCCCGCCGCGTTCCGCTGGATCCAGAAGACGTCGATGGATCGGCGTATGTCGATGCAGCAGGTCGCCGAGGCGGTCATCGAGGACGCCGAGGAGAAGAAGGCGGCCAAGGGTCAGCAGTGACGCGGTAGTGGTACGAGAAGGAGGCCCGTCCCACAACGTTGTGGGACGGGCCTCCTCGTCTCTCGGTGCCGGTGGCTCAGTCCTCGCCGAGGTACGCCTTGCGTACGGACTCGTCGTGGAGCAGGTCCCGGCCGGTGCCGGACAGGACGACCTTGCCGATCTCCATGACGTGACCGTGGTCGGCCAGGGCGAGAGCGGCCTGGGCGTTCTGCTCGACGAGCAGGATGGTGGTGCCCTGGGCCTTGAGTTCGGCGATGGTCGCCATGATCTTCTGCATCATGATCGGGGAGAGGCCCATGGAGGGCTCGTCGAGCATGAGCAGCTTGGGCTGGGACATGAGGGCGCGGCCCATGGCGAGCATCTGCTGTTCGCCGCCGGAGAGGGTGCCCGCGGCCTGCTTGCGCCGCTCCCCGAGGATCGGGAAGAGGTCGTAGGCGCGCTGGACGTCCTTGGTGATGCCCGCGGTGTCCTTGCGGAGGAAGGCGCCGAGGAGGAGGTTCTCCTCGATCGTCATCCGGGGGAAGATGTGCCGACCCTCGGGGGAGTGGGCGAGGCCGAGGGAGACGATCTTGTGCGCGGGCGTCTTGCGGAGTGACTTGCCCTCGAACCTGATCTGGCCGCCGACGGGCTTGAGCAGTCCGGAGAGGGTGCGCAGGGTGGTCGTCTTGCCGGCGCCGTTGGTGCCGATCAGGGTGACGACCTCGCCGGCTTCGACGGAGAACGAGATGCCCTTGACGGCCTCGATCTTGCCGTAGGCGACGCGCAGGTCCTCGACTTCGAGCAGTGCGGTCATGCGTCGTTCTCCTTGCCCGAACCGGTGGCCTTCGGGGTGTCCTCGGCCGCGGTCTCTGTGCTGTCCGTGGCGTCGGCGTCGGCGTCGGCCTCGTCGGCGTCGTCGGCGTCGGCGTCGTCGGCGTCGGAGGGCTCGTCGGCGGCCTCGTCGGCGTCGGAGGGCTCGGGGTCGGCGTCCGTGTCGGTCGCGTCCTCCGAGGTCGCCTCCTCGGTCGCGGCCTCCGCCGCCTCGACCTCGGCCACCTCTTCCTCGCCGGGCGCGCCCTCGAAGGGCTCGCCCAGGTAGGCGGCGATGACCCGCTCGTCGCTCTGGACGGTCTGGCTGTCGCCCTCGAGCAGCTTCTCGCCCTGGACGAGTACGGCGACCCGGTCGCAGAGGTTGAAGATGAAGCGCATGTCGTGCTCGATGACGAGCACGGCGACGCCCATGTCCCGGATGGCGAAGATGAGTTCTTCGGCGGCGCGGGTCTCCTGCGGGTTCATGCCCGCCGTGGGCTCGTCCAGGAGGATGAGGCCGGGGTCGCTCGCGAGCGCGCGGGCGATCTCGAGCTTGCGCTGCTCGCCGTAGGGGAGGTTCTTCGCGAGGTGGTCGGCCTTGTGCTTGAGTCCGATGAACTCCAGGAGTTCGAGGGCTCGCGTCTCCGCCTCGTTCTCTGCCTTCTTGAAGCCGGGAAGGCGCAGCAGGGCGGACCAGAGGCCTTCCTTCATCCGGGTGTGGCGGCCGACCAGGACGTTCTCCAGGACGGTCATGTTGCTGAAGAGTCGGATGTTCTGGAAGGTACGGGCGATGCCTGCGTCGGTGACCTTGAAGGACTTCGGGGGCAGGACGTTGCCCTTGTAGCGGACCTCGCCTTCGGTGGGGATGTAGAGGCCGGTGAGGCAGTTGAAGAACGTGGTCTTGCCGGCGCCGTTGGGGCCGATGAGACCGACGATCTCTCCGCTGTTGACGGTGAGGTTGACGTCGCGGACGGCGGTCAGGCCGCCGAAGCGCATCGTGACTCCGCGGGCGTCGAGCACGGGCTCGCGGTCCGGGACCGCCGGGGCGGTGTCCTTCGTCGTGGTGGGTGTCGTCATGGTTCAGGCACCTGCCTTGGCGAGCGTGGCGGGCGCTTCGGCGTTCTCGTGGAACTCGAGCTGGTTGCGCCGGTTGGCGATGATGCCCTCGGGGCGGAACCGCATGAGCAGGATCAGCGCGAGTCCGAAGGCGAGCAGCTGGTAGTCGCCCATGAACTGAAGCTTGTTCGGGATGAGGAAGAGCAGGGCCGCGCCGACCAGGGGGCCGCTCATGGTGCCCATGCCGCCGAGGACGACGGCCGCGAGCAGGAAGGCGGAGTTGGGCGGGATGGGGCCGGCGAAGAGGTACTGCTCCGGGGTCACGGTGTAGGTGACGTGGGCCTGGACGGTGCCGGCGACACCGGCGAGGGTGGCGCCGAGGGCGAAGGCGATGAGCTTGACGCGGAAGCCGTTGATGCCCATGGCGAGCGCGGCGGTCTCGTCTTCGCGGATGGCGACCCAGGCGCGGCCGATGCGGGAGTTGCCGCTCCGTCGGAAGACGAGGACGACGACCGCCATGATCAGCAGCATCAGGAAGAAGTAGTTGGCGAAGCGTCCGATGGTGAATCCGGCGATGGAGTGTTCCATGCCGAAGTCGAACCCGAAGATGTTGAGGTTCGGGATGGACGCGATGCCGTTGGAGCCGTTGGTGATGTCCGGGCCGGAGGTGCCGTCCGTGTTCATCATGGTGATGCGGAAGATCTCGCCGAAGCCGAGGGTGACGATGGCGAGGTAGTCGCCGCGCAGCCGCAGGGTGGGGGCGCCGATGAGGACGCCGAAGACGAGGGATGCTCCGGCGCCGACGAGCACGGCCGCCCAGAAGGGGAGGTGGATGCCGAGCGGGGAGGTCGGTGCGCCGGACACGAGGGCGGCCGCGTAGGCGCCGACGCCGAGGAAGGCGACGTAGCCGAGGTCGAGCAGGCCGGCGAGGCCGACGACGATGTTCAGGCCGAGGGCCACCGTCGCGAAGATCAGGATGTACACGCCGATGGTGGCGTACTGGTCGTCGGTCTGGGTGAAGGGGAACAGGGCCGCGGCGATGAAGGCGCCGGCGATGGTGAGGTTCTGGTGCTTCGACGTCAGCTGGGTGGCCTGCTGGATGAGGCCGGACTTGGTGAGCGCGGCGAAGCCGAAGCCGGCCGTGATCAGGAAGCCGATGAACGCTTCGTCGTACTCGGTGCCGATGCCGTAGGTGAAGACGCCGAGGCCGGTGGCGAGGATGCCGGTGATGATGAGGATCTCGACCGCGGACGGCAGGGCGCGCAGGGGGCGGGCCTGGCCCGAGGAGAAGGAGGCCTTGAAGGTGTGCCAGCCGTTGGCGATCCGGTGCCGGAACTGCGACCAGCCGTCGTCCTCGGGGTCCACGGGGTGGAGGTCGGGTCGCTCGAAGGGCAGGGCCAGGGCGCCGATCAGGGTGAGGAGGGTGGCGACGCCGACGACGGCGCCTCCGGGCTCCAGGTTGATCGGGCCGCCGAGCTGGACGCTGATCGAGACGATCGTGTACCAGGCGGTGGCGAAGGCGGCGAGCGCGGAGAGCTTGATCGCCGCGTCGGCGCCGGCCGGGGTGAGCCAGCGGGTGCCCTTGACTCCGTAGGAGGAGAGGCTGAACAGGACGGTGAGCAGGCCGGTCACGAGGACCTGCCACTGCAGACCGCCGGGGTAGCCGTAGACGGTGAGGTCGCCGGGGAAGGCGGCTGTCCAGGTCCAGGAGAGGAAGCAGCTGACCACGGTGAGCGCGCCGCCGCCGAGGGCCAGGGCCCGGGCGGTGGAGACGGGCAGGGGGAGGAGACCGGTCGCCTTGGTGGGCGTGGGCTCGGGTGCGGCGGGGGCCGTCGTGTTCTCGGAAGTTGTGGTCATGGTGGTCACGCCCTGTCCGCGACGCGCTCGCCCAGCAGACCCTGGGGCCTGAGGAGGAGGACGACGATGAGGAGTACGAACGCCCAGACATCGGCCCAGGACTGGCCGCCGAGCTGCTGCATGCCGGGGATGTGGTTGATGTAGGCGGTGGCCATGGTCTCGGCGACGCCGAGGACGAGTCCGCCGATCATGGCGCCGTAGATGTTGCCGATGCCGCCGAGGACGGCCGCGGTGAACGCCTTGAGGCCGAGGAGGAAGCCCATCTTGTAGTCGATCTGGCCGTACTTGAGGCCGTATGCGACGGCTCCGACGGCGGCGAACGAGGCGCCGAGCGCGAACGCGATCACGATGATGCGGTCGGTGTTGACGCCCATCAGGCGTGCGGTGTCCGGGTCCTGGGCCGTGGCCTGCATGCCGCGTCCGATGCGGGTGCGCATGACGAAGAAGGCGAGGAAGGCCATGCAGACGGGGGCGGCGATGACGAGGAAGACGTCACCGGTTCCGATGGTGATCGGGCCGAACTCGATCGGGCCGCCGGGGATCTGCGGGAAGACACGGGCCGACTTGGCCTCCGGGTACCAGGCCCATACGGCCTGCTGGAGGGCGAGCGAGAGGCCGATGGCCGTGATGAGCGGGGCGAGCCTGGGTCCGCCGCGCAGTGGCCGGTAGGCGAAGCGTTCGGCGCCGACGGCTATGGTCGTGGCGACCAGGATGGCGCCGATGATCATGAGGGGGAGGGCGATCCAGAGGCTGGTGCCTCCGGGGAGCATGAGCCAGACCGTCAGGGCCCCGAAGCCGCCGGTCATGAAGATCTCGCCATGGGCGAAGTTGATGAGCTGGACGATGCCGTAGACCATCGTGTAACCAACGGCGACCAGCCCGTACATGGATCCCAGTAGCAGGCCGTTGACCAGCTGCTGCGGCAGTTCGTTCACCGCATTGTCCTCCGAGACTTTCGACGGATGTGACACCGCGCGGGGCGCATGGTGCGGCGCCCCGCGCGGCGAAGGTGGTGCTGGGTGGGGTGGTGCGGATCAGCCGCCGAAGGTGCCGGACTCGATCGGCTTGTGGGCGCCGTTCTCGACGCCGTACACGGTCAGCTGCTTGTTGGTGGTGTCGCCGAACTCGTCGAAGGAGACCTTGCCGGTCACGCCGTCGAAGGAGATGGTCTGCATGGCGTCGACGATCTTGGCGCGGGCGTCGGAGGGCAGCTTGCCGTCGTTGCCGTCCACGACCTTCTTGACGGCCTCGATGATGGCCCAGGTCGAGTCGTAGGAGTAGCCGCCGTAGGCCTCGTACGCGTCCTTGTAGTTCTCGGCCTTGTAGTTGGCCAGGAACTCCTTGGCGGAGGGCAGCTGCTCGATCGGGGCGCCGACGGAGGTGGCGATGTCGCCGTTGGCGGCCTCACCGCCGAGCTTGATGTACTCGGCGCTGTAGAGGGCGTCGCCACCGACGACGACGACCTTGGCGCCGGCTTCCTTGATCTGCTTGGTCAGCGGGCCGCCGGCCGGGTACTCGCCACCGTAGTAGACGACGTCGGCGCCGGAGCTCTTGACCTTCGTCGCGACGGCGCTGAAGTCCTTGGTGTCGGGGTTGACGTGGTCGGTGCCGACGACCTTGCCGCCGAGCTTCTCGAACTCGCCCTTGAAGGTGGCGGCGAGGCCGGCACCGTAGGTCTTCTTGTCGTCGATGATGAAGGCCTTGGTCTTCTTGGCCTTGTTGACGACGTACTGGGCGGCGAACGGGCCCTGGATGGCGTCGGTGGTGGCGGTGCGGAAGTAGGACTTGTAGGTCCGCTTCTTGTCACCGGAGTTCCAGTTGGGGCCCTGGCTGAGCGAGGGGTTGGTGTTGGCCGGGGAGACCTGCACCAGGTTGGCGTCCTGGAAGACCTTCTGCATCGACTCGGCAACGGAGGAGTTCAGGGGGCCGACGACGCCGAGCACGTCCTTGTCGGCGACCAGCTTGGTGGCGTTCTGCTGGCCGGAGGAGGGCTGGGCCTGGTCGTCGAGGGACTCCAGCTTGAAGGTGACGCCCTTGACGTACTCCTTCTTGTTGGCCGTCTTGACCGCGAGTTCGGCCGAGTTCTTGATGCCGAGACCGAGCGCGGAGAGGTCGCCGGTCAGGGGCGCGTCGAGGCCGATGACGACGGTCGTGTTGCCGCCGCCGGCGGCGTCGCCGCCCTTGTCGTCGCGCGAACCGCAGGCGGTGAGGGTGAGTGCTCCCGCGGTGATCGCGGTGGTGAGGATGAGCAAGGAACGGTGTCGCACGATGAATCCTTTCCCTGGCGCGGCCCCCTCGAGCTGAGGCGGTGCCGTGAAGCATGGAGCTGGAGGTGCCGTTTGTGAATGCCGGGCCGTACTGGGATGACTGTGGTGGTGCTGGGTCGTGCAGTGGACGCGCCCGGCGGCGCGGTGACTGGCGGTGACTCTAAGCGCAGGTGGAGGAGGTGGGGAGCGACGAGGTCAGGATGTGACTGTCTTGTTATCGCCTGGGGGAGAGGAGGTGGACAGGGGGTGGGCAAATCAGTGCAAAGGGGTCTGCAATGTGGTGTTCACATGGTGAGAACGCCCAGTTCCGCTAAGGGGCTTGAGCGGAACTTGCTCCTGTCTGATCGCTTGTGACGCTCTCCGGATAGCGGACAGTCGTCCAAACGTCAGCGGACGGAACCCCGGAAGCGATCGCGCGGTTCTCCGGCCGGACCGGTGTCACGGAGCGTTACGGGGGTGGGTGGCGAGGGCGGGCGGCGCAGGCGGCTTCCCGTTCTCCGGGCGCCCGGCCGCGCCCTCTCCATGTGCTCCCCTCGGGCACGTCGTTCAGCCGGTACGCGGCGAGGTCGGTACGGATGTCCACCGCCGTGCCGGGCGGCGCCCGTGGTGGGTCCGGCGCCGCCGGTGGAGCCGGAACGCGCGGCGGGGACCTCGTGTAGGGGACCCGGAAGGGACGTGCTCTGGGAGCACAACAGGCCTACGTGTCAAGGTAGTTGGGTGCGAGGGGCGAGGTGGTGGCGCGCGCCTGGGGTCAGGGCCGGGGGAAGGGGGCCGGGCGGTGATCGGGGTGGTGAACTGCGCGAATCGCCCTGACGGGCCAGGCTGTTGACGCGTGGGGCACCCGGGCGCGGGGGTGAGGGTGGGCCGGGTGGTGCGGTGCTACGTGCGCGGCCCGGGGCCGTCGAGCGCGGTGGTCGCGCTGTGGGACGGGCGACTTCGGTGTCCGGGGGTCGAAATGCGCGGGCCGTTCGCGCGGGCGGTCGGCCGGCGGGTCCGCGTTCGGAAGGCGAGGCTCCGCGTCCGGGGGCCGGTGTTCCGGGGCCCGGTGCGCTCCACCGGCGACTGTGCACGGAAGGAGGGGCTCCACACCCCTCGGAGGTGGTGGCCGGGGGTCGGGCCGGGGCCGTACCCGCTGCCGTGAAGGTGACTCCTGGTGACCGTACGCCCCATGGTCGCCCCGACGCGGCGAGGGGGTAGGAGCGGGGGGGGAAACCACGCGATGGGGGGGTACGGGAGGGAACGACTCTGGGTTTCTGCGCCTCCTGCGCACCC
>NZ_JBHUYJ010000074.1:0-3361 GCF_042668715.1 Streptomyces sp. NPDC057271 | reverse complement strand
GGGGGGTCGCTCTTTGCGACCGCACCCCCCGTGCCCCCCAGAACAGGGCGCGACCGGGGATGGTGGTGACCGTCCCGGGCCGCGCGGTCATGGGTGGCGCCCCCGGCGGGGGTGTCAGGCGCCGACGCCGCTCCCGCCCGCGCTCGGGATGTTGTCGGCGTCCTTGGGCGAGACCTCGCGCAGCAGGCACGTCAGCCGGGCCGAGCAGACCCGCTTGTCCTGCTCGTCGGTGATCAC
The DNA here is from genome assembly GCF_042668715.1 of Streptomyces sp. NPDC057271. Taxonomy (NCBI): domain Bacteria; kingdom Bacillati; phylum Actinomycetota; class Actinomycetes; order Kitasatosporales; family Streptomycetaceae; genus Streptomyces; species Streptomyces sp. NPDC057271. The sequence goes on along the minus strand of NZ_JBHUYJ010000074.1, from coordinate 3,124 downwards.
GATCTCGTACGTGGCCGTGGAACGCCCGCGGTGCACCGGAGTCGCGACACCCGTCACGAGACCGCTGCGGACCCCGCGGTGGTGGGTGCAGTTCAGGTCCACGCCCACCGCGATCCTGGAGACACCGCCGTGCAGCATGGAGCCGATCGAGCCCAGGGTCTCGGCGAGCACGGCGGAGGCGCCGCCGTGCAGCAGACCGTACGGCTGGGTGTTGCCCTCCACCGGCATCGTGCCGACGACCTTCTCCGCCGAGGCCTCGATGATCTGCACGCCCATGCGGTTGCCGAGGTGTCCGGCCGAGAAGAGGGCGGGAAGGTCGACGCCGAGCGCGGCGTACTCGTCGATGACCTCCTGCGGGAACTTCACGTGATGCTGCTCGCCCATCGGCCCGGCTCCGTTCGTCTTCGTACGTCGTCGTGAACACCCGCCTGAGCAAACGCTTAGGCGTGCCGTGATTGTTCCAGACGGCTCCCGGGAGCGGTCCAGCCCCCCTGCCCAGGAGGTGCCGCGCCGTGATCGGCCCGCACCGGCCCGTCGCGACCGAGCCGCGCGGTGACCGGCACCCCGGCTGCCGGGCCCGAGTGCGCGCGGTGGCCGGCCCGCACCGGCCCGTCGCGACCGAGCCGCGCGGTGACCGGCCCTCGGCCGTCGGGCCCGAGCAGCGCCGTGATCAGCCCGCGGTCGTCGGGACCAGCCGTACGATCACGGACTTGCTGGCCGGGGTGTTGCTGATGTCCGCCGTGGACTCCAGCGGCACCAGGACGTTCGTCTCCGGGTAGTACGCGGCCGCGCAACCCCGTGCCGTCGGGTAGTGCACGACCCGGAATCCGGGCGCGCGCCGCTCGCTGCCGTCGGTCCACTCGCTGACCAGATCCGTGTACGCCCCGTCCGCCAGGCCCAGGGCCGCCGCGTCCTCGGGGTGGACCAGGACGACCCGGCGGCCGCCCTTGATCCCCCGGTAGCGGTCGTCGAGGCCGTAGATCGTGGTGTTGTACTGGTCGTGCGAGCGCAGCGTCTGGAGCAGCAGCCGGCCCTCCGGCACCTTCGGATACTCGACGGGGGCGGCGGTGAAGTTGGCCTTGCCGGTGGCCGTGGGGAAGCGCCGCTCGTCGCGCGGGGCGTGCGGCAGCGCGAAGCCGCCCGGGTCGGCGGCGAGGCGGGCGTTGAAGTCCGTGAAGCCGGGCACCACGCGCGCGATGCGGTCGCGGATCGTGGCGTAGTCCTTCTCGAACTCCTCCCACGGCGTGGCCGAACCGGCACCGAGGACGGCCCGGGCCATACGGGCCACGATCGCCGGCTCGGAGAGCAGGTGAGGGCTCGCGGGCGGCAGGTTGCCGCGCGAGGCGTGCACCAGGCCCATCGAGTCCTCGACGGTCACGAACTGCCTGCCGCTCGCCTGGACGTCCCTGTCCGTGCGGCCGAGCGTGGGGAGGATCAGCGCGCGCGTGCCGGTGACCGCGTGCGACCGGTTCAGCTTCGTCGAGACGTGGACGGTCAGCCGCGCCCGGCGCATCGCCGCCTCGGTGACCTCGGTGTCCGGGGTGGCGCCGACGAAGTTGCCGCCCATGGCGAAGAAGACCTTCGCCTCGCCGTCGCGCAGCGCCTGGATCGAGCGGACCACGTCGAAGCCGTGGTGGCGCGGCGAGACGATCCCGAACTCCTTGTCCAGGGCGTCGAGGAACGCGGGCGCGGGCCGCTCGAAGATGCCCATCGTGCGGTCACCCTGCACGTTGGAGTGGCCGCGGACGGGGCAGACACCGGCACCGGGGCGGCCGATGTTGCCGCGCAGCAGCAGGAAGTTGACCACTTCGCGGATGGTCGGCACCGAGTGCTTGTGCTGGGTGAGGCCCATCGCCCAGCAGACGATGGTCCGCTCCGAGGCGAGGACCATCTCCAGGGCCCGCTCGATCTCGGACCGGTCCAGGCCCGTCGCGGCCAGCGTCTCGTCCCAGTCCGCGGCGCGCGCGGCCGAGGCGAACTCCTCGTACCCGTGCGTGTGCGCGTCGACGAACTCCGTGTCGACCGCCCCGTCCGTCTCCAGGATCAGCTTGTTCAGGAGCCGGAAGAGAGCCTGGTCGCCGCCGATGCGGATCTGCAGGAAGAGGTCGTTGAGGGCGGCGCCCCGGAACATGCCGGTCGCGGTCTGCGGGTTCTTGAACTTCTCCAGGCCGGCCTCGGGCAGCGGATTCACCGAGATGATCTTCGCGCCCGCCGCCTTGGCCTTCTCCAGGGCGGAGAGCATCCGGGGGTGGTTCGTGCCGGGGTTCTGTCCGGCGACGACGATCAGGTCGGCCTGGTGGAGGTCCTCCAGGGAGACGCTCCCCTTGCCGATCCCGATGGTCTCGTTGAGCGCCGAGCCGGAGGACTCGTGACACATGTTGGAGCAGTCCGGCAGGTTGTTCGTACCGAACTCGCGGGCGAAGAGCTGCAGCAGGAACGCGGCCTCGTTGCTGGTCCTGCCCGAGGTGTAGAAGAGCGCCTCGTCGGGGGAGGAGAGGGCGGTCAGCTCCTCGGCGATGATCGCGAACGCCCGCTCCCAGGTCACCGCCTCGTACCGCTCGGCGCCCTCCGGCAGAGCCCCTCCCCTCTCGAGGAGCATGGGCTGTGTGATGCGGCCCTGCTGGCCCAGCCAGTACCCGCTGCGGTTCGCCAGGTCCGCCACGGGGTGCGCGGCGAAGAAGTCGGGGGTGACCCGGCGCAGCGTCGCCTCCTCGGCGACCGCCTTCGCCCCGTTCTCGCAGAACTCCGCCACGTGCCGTTTGTCGCCCTCGGGCCAGGCGCAGCCGGGACAGTCGAAACCGTCCTTCTGATTGACCTTGAGGAGGGTCCGCGCGCTGCGCGCCACACCCATCTGAGCCTGGGCGATCCTGAGGGTGTGCGCGACGGCGGGCAGGCCGGCCGCGGCGTGCTGCGGCGGCGCGACCTGCGGTGCGTCCTGGACCGGGTCGCCGGCGGGGGGCTTGCTGACCATCGCGCTCTCCCTTGAGCGGTCATCCTGTGTCGTACGTCTCCGATCCTGTCACGGGCCTCTGACATTGATGCTGATACTCAGGTCCCGGTGGTCGTGGCTCTGCCACTGACTGACGCCCTGCTGGGCTGTCTTCCCGCTGTTCTGCCCGGCCGC
>NZ_JBHUYJ010000073.1:6133-38762 GCF_042668715.1 Streptomyces sp. NPDC057271 | reverse complement strand
CATCACCCGCAGCCGCCTCGGACGCCTCACCCGCCAAGGCTTCCTCACCCAACCCGGACGAGGCCGCTACCAGAAACGGACTTAACGTCCACTCAAAGGACAACTCGACCTCGAACGCCACGGAGCCAGGACCCCAGCCGGAGTCCTGGCCCGCATCGGACAACGCATCCTGGCCCTGACCGCCGACATCTGGCACAACCGGGCCAACGGAACACCGATCACACGCAGCCTGATCGCCTACGACCACTGACCAGCACTTCGGACTTACTCGTCTAGGTGAAATAGGTGAAATGTCAGATATGAGTGCAACCAAAACTGCAACCAGGAACGCAGAAGGCCCCGGCCGGTTTCCCGGTCGGGGCCTTCAAGTGCCCGGTGAGGCACTGGCGGAGGATACGAGATTCGAACTCGTGAGGGGTTGCCCCCAACACGCTTTCCAAGCGTGCGCCCTAGGCCTCTAGGCGAATCCTCCGCCGCAAACAATACAAGACGCCGAGGGGTGCTCGCGAACGTGATCCAGAACGGGGTCACGCGGTCGGGATCGGGGGGCCGCGGGGGTCCTGGGATCGGGTACCCTTGGCGGAGCCCCTCACGTGGCGCTATCTGACTGAACTCCCCCAGGGCCGGAAGGCAGCAAGGGTAGGTCGGCTCTGGCGGGTGCGTGGGGGGCGCTTGCGTTCCCGGGTTGTCGGTGGGCGCCTATAACCTCGTATACGTGTCGTCTCTCGCGCTGTACCGCCGCTACCGCCCCGAGTCCTTCGCCGAGGTCATCGGGCAGGAGCATGTCACCGACCCGTTGCAGCAGGCCCTGCGGAACAACCGGGTCAATCACGCGTACCTGTTCAGCGGGCCGCGCGGCTGTGGCAAGACGACCAGTGCGCGCATCCTCGCGCGCTGTCTGAACTGTGAGCAGGGTCCCACTCCCACGCCCTGCGGGGAGTGCCAGTCCTGCCGTGACCTGGCGCGGAACGGGCCGGGTTCGATCGACGTCATCGAGATCGACGCCGCCTCCCACGGTGGTGTGGACGACGCCCGTGACCTGCGGGAGAAGGCCTTCTTCGGCCCCGCCTCCAGCCGGTACAAGATCTACATCATCGACGAGGCGCACATGGTCACCTCGGCGGGCTTCAACGCCCTGCTGAAGGTGGTCGAGGAGCCGCCGGAGCACCTCAAGTTCATCTTCGCCACCACCGAGCCGGAGAAGGTGATCGGGACGATCCGGTCCCGTACGCACCACTATCCGTTCCGGCTCGTGCCGCCCGGCACCCTGCGGGACTACCTGGGCGAGGTCTGCGGGCGCGAGGGCATCCCCGTCGCGGACGGGGTGCTGCCGCTCGTCGTCCGCGCGGGCGCCGGGTCCGTGCGTGACTCGATGTCCGTGATGGACCAGCTGCTCGCCGGCGCCGCCGACGACGGTGTGACATACGCCATGGCGACCTCTCTTCTCGGCTATACGGACGGGTCCCTGCTCGACTCGGTCGTCGACGCCTTCGCCGCCGGTGACGGCGCGGCGGCCTTCGAGGTCGTGGACCGCGTCATCGAGGGCGGCAACGACCCCCGCCGCTTCGTCGCCGACCTGCTTGAGCGGCTGCGCGACCTGGTGATCCTCGCCGCCGTTCCGGACGCCGCCGAGAAGGGGCTCATCGACGCCCCCGTGGACGTCGTGGAGCGCATGCAGGCGCAGGCGTCCGTGTTCGGGGCGGCCGAACTGAGCCGCGCGGCCGACCTGGTCAACTCCGGACTGACCGAGATGCGGGGGGCCACCTCGCCCCGGCTCCAGCTGGAGCTGATCTGTGCGCGCGTGCTGCTGCCCGCCGCCTTCGACGACGAGCGGTCGCTCCAGGCCCGGATCGACCGGCTGGAGCGCGGCGCCGCGGCAGCCCCGGCCCCTGCCGCCGTCTTCACCGCCGGTTCGCCCGCGCCCGCCATGGGGTACGTCCCCGGGCCCGACGCCCACACGCCGATGGCGCCGCCTCCGCCCGCCCCGGTCCCGCAGGCTCCCGCCCCGCAGGCCCCAACCCCGCAGGCCCCCGCCCCGCAAGCTCCCGCGCCCGCGCCCGTACAGCAGCAGCCCGCCGCCGAAGGGCCCCGGCCCGGTGCCTGGCCCGGGGCCGCGACCCCCGCCGCGGCGGCCGCCCCCGGCGCCTGGCCGGGCGCCTCCACCCCCGCCCCCCACGTCCCCGCGCCCCAGGCCGCCGCGCCGCCGGCCGCCCCCGCCCCCGCTCCTGCCGGCGACATGACGCAGGGCGCCGCCCAGGTGCGGAACATGTGGCCGTCGATCCTCGACGCGGTCAAGAACAGGCGCCGTTTCACCTGGATCCTGCTCAGTCAGAACGCCCAGGTGGCCGGGTTCGACGGCACCACCCTCCAGCTCGGCTTCCTCAACGCGGGCGCGCGCGACAACTTCGCGAGCAGCGGCAGCGAGGACGTCCTGCGCCAGGTCCTGGCCGACCAGTTCAACGTGCAGTGGAAGATCGAGGCGATCGTCGACCCCTCGGGCGGTGCGACCCCGCCGCCCGCCGCTACCGGCTTCGGGGGCGGACGCCCGGCCCAGGCTCCCGCCCCGCAGCAGCCGTGGCCTTCCTCACAGCAGACCCAGCAGACCCAGCAGACCCAGCAGAGTCAGCAGTCCCAGCCCTCGCATCAGCCCCCGCGCGCGGCCTCCGCCGCGCCGGCCCAGCAGGCGCCCGTGGCCGCTCCCGTACCCCAGAGCCAGCCGCAGTCCCCGCCGCCCGTCGCGCCCGAGGACGACGTGCCGGAGGAGGACGACCCGGACCTCGTCGACTCCGCCCTGTCCGGCCACGACCTCATCGTGCGCGAGCTCGGAGCCACCGTTGTGGAGGAATACACGAACGAGTAGGGACGTCTCGCTCGGTGGCCCGCACAAGGGGCATCCCGCCACGCGGGCTACTCTGGCTGACGTGAAGGTCCTCGTCATCGGCGGCGGCGCCCGCGAACACGCCCTGTGCCGCTCTCTCTCCCTCGATCCCGACGTCACCGCTCTGCACTGCGCGCCCGGCAACGCCGGAATCGCGGAGGTCGCCGAGCTGCACCCCGTCGACCAGCTGGACGGCGAGGCCGTCGCGCGGCTCGCCGCCGACCTCCAGGCCGGCCTGGTCGTCGTCGGCCCGGAGGCCCCGCTCGTCGCGGGTGTCGCCGACGCCGTCCGCGCGGTCGGCATCCCCTGCTTCGGCCCGTCCGAGCAGGCGGCGCAGCTGGAGGGCTCCAAGGCGTTCGCCAAGGACGTCATGGCCGGCGCGGGCGTCCCGACCGCCCGCAGCTACGTCTGCACCACCCCCGAGGAGATCGACGAGGCGCTCGACGCCTTCGGCGCTCCGTACGTGGTGAAGGACGACGGCCTCGCGGCCGGCAAGGGCGTCGTGGTCACCGACGACCTGGCGGAGGCGAGGGCGCACGCACTCGCCTGCGTGTCACAGCGTCGCGGAGCGACTCCTTCCGGGGCGGTGGCGGGCGACGGGCGGGCCGTCATCGAGGAGTTCCTGGACGGCCCCGAAGTCTCCCTCTTCGCGATCACCGACGGCGTCACCGTCCTCCCGCTCACCCCCGCGCAGGACTTCAAGCGCGCGCTCGACGGCGACGAGGGCCCGAACACCGGCGGCATGGGCGCGTACTCGCCGCTGCCCTGGGCCGACCCCAAGCTGGTCGACGAGGTCATGGCCACCGTCCTCCAGCCGACGGTCGACGAGCTGCGCCGCCGCGGCACCCCGTTCCAGGGCCTGCTGTACGCGGGTCTGGCGATCACCAGCCGTGGCGTACGGGTCATCGAGTTCAACGCCCGCTTCGGCGACCCGGAGACCCAGGTCGTCCTGGCCCGGCTGCGGACCCCCCTCGCGAGCGTCCTGCTGAACGCCGCCAACGGCACCCTCGACAGCGAGCCGCCGCTGAACTGGCACGAGGACGCGGCCGTGACCGTGGTCGTCGCCTCGCACAACTACCCGGCCACGCCGCGTACGGGCGACCCCATCGAGGGTCTGGACGAGGTCGCGGCGCAGGATGCACCGCACGCGTACGTCCTGCACGCCGGGACGAAGCGGGAGGGCGACGCGATCGTGAGCGCCGGCGGCCGTGTGCTGTCGGTCACCGCGACCGGAAAGGACCTGGCGCAGGCCCGCGAGCGGGCGTACAAGGCGGTCGGCCGCATCCGTCTGGACGGCTCGCAGCACCGTACGGACATCGCGCGCAAGGCCGCGGGGGAGTGAACCTCTAACCGCCCCGAACCGTCATCACCTTTGCCCAAAGCCATTCCATCGAGTGACGGCTGAGCCATCCGGATGACGCCTGTCGACGCCCCAACTAGGGTGCGGCGCAGGCGTTCCGGCACTTGGCCCACCGGCATTGCGATGTCAGTGGGGGGTGCCACAGTGGGGGAGTGAGCAACACCGCCACAGGCAGTCCCGACGAGGGCAGGAGGGGGTGATGTACGGCGTGTCCGGTACCGGTTCGGTTCCCGGCGAGGAGTTGGGTGCGCGCGCCGCGCGCTCCCGGGCCCTCGGCGTGCTCCGGGTCCGCGGCAGGGCGCTGGGCGTCGCCGTGCTCCCGGCCGCCGCGGCCGTGATCCTGTACGCGGGCGGGGTCACCGGCCATATGACCGGGGCCGGCTGGGACACCGCCCGCTGGCTCACCACCGCGCTCGCGCTGGTCGTCCTGCTCGCCGCGGCGGCCGTCGCCCTGGTGATCGCGCGCTCCCGGCCCGCCGTCACCCCCACCGTCGAGCTCGCCGAGACCTCGGCCCCCGACCTCTACCGCATGGTGCGGGACCTGGCCGACCGGCTCGGCGTCCCCGCGCCCTCCGCGATAGCCCTGACCCCGGACTGCGACAGCTGGCTCGAGGACCGTACGCACCCGGCACACCGCCCGGGGCGTACGGGCGCGCTCCGGCGCTCCACCGAGGCGCCGGTCCTGGTCATAGGCTCCCCCTTCCTCTGGTGGATGCGGGTCGGCGAGCTGCGCGCCGTCCTCGCCCCCGTCGTCGCCGGTACGGCTCCCTCGGCGCACCCCGACATAGCCGCGGCACGCCGCTTCGTCCAGGGCCTCGACGCGGCCGTGGCCGCTCCCCGCACCCCCGGGCTCGACCCGGCCCGCAGGCTCGGCGCGCACGCGATCGCGTGGGTCGCCCGGGTCCTGCTGCGCCTGTGCCGCGGACACGCCGCCGAGATGGAGCGGGGCGTCGCCGTGGCCGGCTCCGAGCGCGCACAGGCTGTGGACTACGGCGTCCGGATCGTCGCCCAGGAGCAGGTCGGCCTCGCCTACGCGGGCTGGGACCGGCTGCTCACCCGCGTCGCGCTGCCCGCCTGGCGGATGGGCCGCTGGCCGTCGAGCCTCGACGTGGGTGTGGTCTCGGCCCTCACCGAGCTGTCCCGCCGCGACCGCCTCGCCGAGGGCTTCGCCTCCCGGCTGGGCGAGCGCCCGGCCTGTGACCTGCTCGAAGAGCCCGGTGTCGTCGACGAGGCCGCCTCGCTGCTCGCCGCCCGGCTCTTCCACGGGGGCCCGGCGGAGGCCGGCCCGGACTGGGCCCCGGTCGACTGGAGCCAGTACCCGGAGGAGGTCGTGGACCGGAAGTGGCGCAGCGACGCTGCCCGCCTCCACCAGGTCCTCGACGAACTGGGCGTCCTACCGACAGGACCGGGCGCCGCCACGGACACAGGCACCGGCACGGGCACAGGGGCCGGCACCGGAATCGGCACGGGTACCCGCAACGCCAACGCCAACGCCAACGGCACCGGCACCGGCAATGGCATCGACTCGGCTCGCGAGACCGCCGGCGGTCCGACGCTGACCCGGGTGATGGCCCACCTGTCGGCCCGCCCCGAGGTGACGGCGACGGCGGACGACACCTTCGGTGCCCCGCCGCCCCCTCCCACGCCCGTTCCCGCGTCCTCCGACGCCGCCGACGGCCTGGACCTCGCCGGGTCGCCCGTCCCCGCGTCCTCCGACGCCGCCGACGATGTGGACCTCGCCGATTCGCCCGTCTCCAACCCCGCCGCCGACACCCTCGCCGCCGCGCTCACCGCCCGCGTCGCGCGCGAGGAGGCCGCCGGGCCCGCCGCGCCCGCACCCGCCCCGCACACCCTGGCGGGAGTCCCCGGGGGCGACACGCTGCCGCTCTTCCCGCTGCAGCCGCCCCGGACCGGGCGTGATCTCCTCGCCGACCATGTGACGGCGATGGTCTGCTGCGCCGCCGTCGACACCGCCGGCGCCGCTCCCGGCCTCGACTGGCTCGACGGCCCCGCGCTCCTCGTCGGCGGTGTGCGGAACACCGACCTCACCGCCCGCGTCCTCGCCCTCGTCGAGGACGGCGACCCCGCCCCCCTGAGCGCCTGGCTCGCCGAGACGGGCGTACGCCCCGAGAAGCCCGTCCGCCTCGTGTGAGCCGGGACGGCCCCGGAAGCTTGCCTTCCGTTCACGTCAATTCGCGACGAACGGTGACGGAGTGCGTGCGTTATGTGATGTGCTGGAGACCGGCACTGACAGCAGCACATGACGGCCCATGACAGCGCATGTGCGACACGACGGCAGACGGCACGCGGGGGAGTCGAGGGAGGGGCGCGCTATGGGGGCGGACCAGATCAGGCGGTGGGAGTCGGGCGCGTACGCCCACGCCGTCACGGACCCCTTCGGCCAGGGCCCCCTGCCCTGGCTGCGCGGTTCGGAGAACTACTTCGACGACACGGGCCAGGTCGTCCCGTGGTACGCCGACGAGACACTGGCCCGCGGCGGCAGCGGCGGTCCGCGCACCGCCGACGACGTACGGCGCCAGATCAAGGGGTTCGCGTCCAACGGAGCCGTGGCGCCCGGCGAGGCGATCGACTTCCACATCACGGTGGACCCGCCGCAGCAGTTCTCGGTCGACATCTACCGGATCGGTCACTACGGAGGCGAGGGCGCCACCAAGGTCACCACCAGCCCCCGCCTCTCCGGCATCGTCCAGCCCGCCCCGCTCGCCGCCGACCGCACGGTCTCCTGCCACCACTGGTGGCAGTCATGGCGCCTGCAGATCCCGGCGCACTGGTCGATCGGCGCGTACGTCGCCGTGCTCACCACCGTCGACGGCTACCGCTCCCACATCCCCTTCACCGTCCGCGACAGCCACCCCGCCGACCTGCTCCTCATCCTCCCGGACATCACCTGGCAGGCGTACAACCTCTATCCCGAGGACGGCCGGACGGGCGCCAGCCTCTACCACGCGTGGGACGAGAACGGCCGGCTCCTCGGCGAGCGGGACGCGGCGATCACCGTCTCCTTCGACCGCCCCTACGCGGGCGCCGGTCTCCCTCTCCACGTCGGCCACGCCTACGACTTCATCCGCTGGGCCGAGCGGTACGGCTACGACCTCGCCTACGCCGAGACCCGTGATCTGCACGCCGGCCGCGTCGCCCCCACCCGCTACCGCGGCCTGGTCTTCCCCGGCCACGACGAGTACTGGTCCGTCCCCATGCGCCGGACCGTCGAACTCGCCCGCGAGCAGGGCACCTCTCTCGTCTTCCTCTCCGCCAACACCATGTACTGGCAGGTGGAACTGGGTCCCTCGCCGTCCGGCATCCCCGACCGGCTCCTCACCTGCCGCAAGCGCCGCGGCCCCGGCCGCTCGGCGCTCTGGCGCGAGATCGACCGCCCGGAGCAGCAGCTCCTCGGCATCCAGTACGCGGGAAGGGTGCCGGAGCCGCACCCGCTGGTCGTACGGAACGCGGACCACTGGCTCTGGGACGCCACCGGCGCCGGCGACGGGGACGAGATCCCCGGCCTGGTCGCGGGCGAGGCGGACCGCTACTTCCCGCGCACCGCGCTCCCCGAGCACCAGGGCCGGATCCTGCTCGCCCACTCGCCCTACCGGGACGGCGAAGGCGCCCTGCGCCACCAGGAGACCTCGCTCTACCGCGCCCCGTCCGGTGCCTGGGTCTTCGCCTCCGGCACCTTCGCCTGGTCGCCCGCCCTGGACCGGCCGGGCCACGTCGACGAGCGGATCCAGCGCGCCACGGCGAACCTCCTCGACCGCATCTGCAAGCGGGACTGATCGACAACGGGGTCTGACCAGGGCTTCGAGGGGTCGCGCGCCGAGTCACCCGGGGAGTGCGAGAGAATCGAACCGCTCCTGGATCAACCTACGCGGAGGAACCGTGTCCGGATTCGTAGAAAAGCCCGAGCCCGTCCAGGTCCCGGGCCTGACCCACCTCCACACGGGCAAGGTGCGTGACCTCTACCGGAACGAGGCCGGCGACCTCGTGATGGTGGCCAGCGACCGCATGTCCGCGTACGACTGGGTCCTGCCGACCGAGATCCCCGACAAGGGGCGGGTGCTCACCAAGCTCTCCCTGTGGTGGTTCGACCGGCTCTCCGACCTCGTCCCCCACCACGTCCTCTCCACCGAGCTGCCGCCCGGCGCCCCCGCCGACTGGGAGGGCCGCACCCTCGTCTGCAAGTCGCTGACCATGGTTCCGGTCGAGTGCGTGGCCCGCGGCTATCTGACCGGCTCCGGCCTCGTCGAGTACGACGCCTCGCGTACGGTCTGCGGCATCCCGCTGCCCGAGGGCCTCAGCGACGGCTCCGAGCTGCCTGCGCCGATCTTCACCCCGGCCACCAAGGCCGCGGTCGGCGACCACGACGAGAACGTGTCGTACGAGGAGGTCGCCCGCCAGGTCGGCGAGGAGACCGCCGCGCTGCTGCGCGACACGACCCTCGCGGTCTACGGCCGGGCCCGCGACATCGCCCGCGAGCGGGGCATCATCCTCGCCGACACCAAGTTCGAGTTCGGCTTCGAGGCCACCGAGGACGGCCCCGTCCTGGTCATCGCCGACGAGGTCCTCACCCCGGACTCCTCCCGCTTCTGGCCCGCCGGCCAGTGGCAGCCGGGCCGCGCCCAGCCCTCGTACGACAAGCAGTTCGTCCGGGACTGGCTGACCTCCCCGGCCTCCGGCTGGGACCGCAGGAGCGAGCAGCCGCCGCCCGCGCTCCCGCAGGAGGTCGTGGACGCCACGCGCGCCAAGTACATCGAGGCGTACGAGCTGCTGACCGGCGCCGCCTGGTCGTAGCCCCCAGCGGTGAACACGAAGAAACCCCCGGTCCGAGAGGACCGGGGGTTTCTTCATCGGAGCGGACGACGAGATTCGAACTCGCGACCCTCACCTTGGCAAGGTGATGCTCTACCAACTGAGCCACGTCCGCATGCGCCGTAGCGCGGAGCCAACTATACCCAACCTTTCTCCCGTGCGAGACGCACCGCCGCGTGACGGTTCTCGGCGCCGAGCTTCGCGGCGGCCGAGGAGAGGTAGTTCCGGACCGTCCCCTGCGAGAGCGAGGCCCGTTCGGCGATCTCCGCGACCGGTGCGCCGTCCGCCGCGAGTTCGAGCACCTCGGCCTCGCGCGCGGTCAGCGGGGAGTCCCCCGCGGAGATCGCGTCGGCCGCCAACTCCGGGTCCACGTAACGGTTTCCGGCGTGTACGGAGCGGATGAGCTCGGCCAGTCGCTGGGCGCTGACGGTCTTCGGCACGAAGCCCCGCACCCCGGCCGCGAGCGCCCGCTTGAGATGCCCGGGGCGGCCGTGGCTGGTCACGATCATGGTGCGGCAGTCGGGGAGTTCGTCGCGCAGGGATGTGGCGACCCTCACACCGTCGAGGCCCGGCATCTGCAGATCGAGGACGGCGACGTCGGGCCGGTGGGCGCGGGCCATGGCGAGAGCCTCGGGCCCGGTGGCGGCCTCGGCGACGACCACGAGATCGTCCTCCAGGGCGAGCAGCGCGGCGAGCGCGCCCCGGATCAGATGCTCGTCGTCGGCGAGCAGCACGCGTACGGGCATGGTCACGCCCCCTCCCGGCCGCTCGGCACGCCTACCGGCACCAGCGCCGTCACCTGGAACGACCCGCCGTCGTGCGGTCCCGCCTCCAGGGTCCCGTCCACTGCGGCGAGCCGTTCCCGAAGCCCCGCGAGGCCCGAGCCCTGCCCCATCACCGCCCCTTCCCGTACGCCGTCGTTCCGTACCGTCAGCAGCACCGAACCGCCCTTCTCCCGCAGCGAGATGCCGCACCGTCGCGCGTCCCCGTGCCGCAGCACGTTGGTCGTCGTCTCCCGCACCACCCAGCCGAGGACCGACTGGACGCCGGCGGGCAGTTCGACGGTGACCGGGTCGATCGCGCAGTCGATCCCCGCGGCGCCGAGCACCCCGCGCGCGCCCTCCAGTTCGACGCGCAGGTCCGCGTCGCGGTAGCCGCGCACCACGTCCCGTACCTCGCGCTGGGACTCCCGCGCGATCCGCTGCACCTCGATCATCTGGTCGACGGCCTCGGGCCGTTCGCGCCGGGCGAGCTGGACGGCGAGTTCGCTCTTGAGCGCGATCACCGACAGGTTGCGGCCCATGACGTCGTGGAGGTCGCGGCCGAAGCGGAGCCGCTCCTCGGCGACGGCGAGCCGGGCCTTCAGGTCGCGGGAGAGCTCCAGCTCCCAGACCATCCTCATCAGCCAGCCGGAGAACCCGCAGGCGGCGACTATGAAGGCACCGCCCGACAGGATGCCGACGGCGTAGCCGAGGGTCTCCCCCAGGTGGGCGCCCGTCGCCGCGACGGCTCCCGCGGTCGCGAGGGCCGCCGCCGGGACCCCGTACAGCATTCGCCGGGGCCGGCGCAGGCACAGGACGAGGCTGCCCAGGGTGAAGGTGACCAGTCCGCTGATCACGGCGGACGCGACCGCGAGGTCGGTGAGCACCGCAGTGGCCCGCAGCGTGATCACAGCCAGTGTGCCGGCCGCCGTCAGGACCGTCAGCGCGATCGCGAGCCGGACCGGCTGCTCGCGCCGGTCCAGCGCCCAGTCCAGGGCGCGGGAGGAGACCACCGCGGTCAGGACGGCATGGGTGCAGACCAGCAGCGCCAGCGCGAGACCGAGGGCCGGAGAGAGGGTGATGTCCCCGGCGCCCGAGAGCGGTACGAGGCCGATGGTGCCGATCTCGATCAGCGCGAAGAAGTGGAAGGTCCACCGTGTGTACAGCTCGACCTTGGCCGCGCTGCTGCGGCCGCTCCACCACCCCGTCAGCCTGGACACGTGCCCGGCCCCCCTCTCTAGCGACGCGGCTCCCAGCGGAACCACCGTCGGACAGCAAACACGGTGAGCACGCCCCAGGCCAATGTGTTGAGTACGGCGGTGAGCAGGTCCTTGGTGTCACCGACGCCGAGCCAGCCGGCGCGGACGATCTCCATGACACCGCTGAACGGAAGCAGTCGGCAGAGGTCGGCGACGAGTTCGGGGAGCAGGTCGCGGGGGACCATCAGCCCCGAGCCCATGGCGGAGACGAGGAAGAGGGGCAGGGTGGTGAGCCCCGCGCTCTCGACGTTGCGGGTGATGGCCGTGGTCACGGCGGCCAGGCCGGCGAGCAGCACGACCGCGGCGAGCAGTCCGAGCACGAGCAGCTCCGGCCGGCGCGGCGCGGGTACGTCCAGGGCGAGGGCGCCGCCGACGGCCAGCAGGGCGCACTGGACGAGGGCGATGGCCGCCGACGGGAGCGCGGCCCCGGTGAGGATCTCCAGGTCGCTCGCCTCTCCGGTACGCAGCCGCTTGAGGACGAGTTCCTCCCGGCGGGCGACGAGGGCGGACGTCAGGCCCATGTAGACCACGAGGATGAGGACCAGGCCGGTCCCGCCGATGAGGGTGGCTCCCGCCATGCCCATCGGCAGCTTCTCCTCGCCCATCGTCGTCAGCGAGGACCGCAGTACGAAGATCATCAGCAACGGCATCAGCAGGGCGATGAAGAGGTTGTTCTTGTTCCGTCCGAGGAGGGTGAGTTCGGCCCGCCCCAGCGAGGTCATCCGGCGTGCGGTCGCGTTCATCGGGCGGTCTCCAGGGAGTCGGTGCGGGAGTCGTCGTCGGTGCGGGAGGCGATCTCCAGGAACGCCTCTTCGAGGGAGGCCGAGCGGGCGTCCAGCCCGTCCAGCCGTACGCCGGCCTCGCGGGCCCAGTCGAGGAGTTCGCCGAGCGCGTGCTGCAGTTCGTGCGTACGGATCTCCACGCGCCGTCCCTCGGCCCCGGCCTTCAGGGTGAGCGGGAGCCGGCCGGGCTCGACGCCCTCGGGGAGGACGAAGCGGATGCGGGCGGGGCGGGCGGCGGTGACCTCGGCGGGAGTCCCGGAGAGCACGATCCGCCCCTGGCGCATGATCGCCAGCCGGTCGGCCAGGGTCTCCGCCTCCTCCAGGTAGTGCGTGGTGAGGACGACGGTCGTGCCGCCGTCCCGCAGCGCCCGCACCAGCTCCCAGGTGTCGCGCCGTCCCTCGGCGTCGAGGCCGGTGGTCGGCTCGTCGAGGAAGAGGACCTCGGGGCGGCCCAGGAGCGCGAGCGCCAGGTCGAGGCGGCGCCGCTCGCCGCCGGAGAGCTGCTTGATCCGTACGTCGCCGCGGGCGGCGAGCCCGACCATCTCCAGCGCTTCGAGGAGCGGCCGGGCGCCGGTGGTGCAGCCGGCCCACATCCGTACGGTCTCGCTCACCGTCAGGTCGGAGGGGAAGCCGCCCTCCTGGAGCATCACCCCGATCCGGGGCCGGACGGCGGCCCGTTCGCGGTACGGGTCGTGGCCGAGGACGTGGACCGTGCCGCCGCTGGGCGCGGCGAGGCCCTCCAGGAGCTCGACGGTGGAGGTCTTGCCGGCTCCGTTGGTCCCGAGGAGGGCGAAGATCTCGCCCTGGGGGACGGCGAAGGAGATCCCGTCGACGGCGGCGAACCCGCCGCTGTAGGTCCGGCGGAGGTGGTCGGCCTCGATCACGTTGGTCATGACCTCAGCCTCGCGGCGGACGGAGCCGGTCGGCAGTGCGTGCTGTCATCGCCGCGCATGACAAATGTCAGTACGAGGCCGCGGCATGGGCGGACACGACGAAGGCCCCGGTTCCTGAGAACCGGGGCCTTCGCCTCCTGAGCGGACGACGAGATTCGAACTCGCGACCCTCACCTTGGCAAGGTGATGCTCTACCAACTGAGCCACGTCCGCATGCCTCCGACCGTCGGCTTCCCATGAAGAGGAGCCACCGGGCGGTGCGAGCACCACTCTACCTGATCCACAAGAGTGGCCGGTAATGCGATGCAGAGCGGGTGACAGGAATTGCACACTGCGCCTTCCCCCTGGAAGGGGGATGTTCTACTACTGAACTACACCCGCACGCTGCGTGAGGTCCGGCCCTGCGGCCTCGCCCCTCGGCGTGATCCAGACTCTAGCCGATCAGCGGGGGTGCAGTGCAACTCCGTTCCCGCGGCACGTCGGCCGGCCCGGTCAACTGGCCTCGCGGAAGGCCTCGTAGACCCGCTTCGGGATGCGGCCCCGGGCCGGTACGTCCAGCTTGTTGGACTGCGCCCAGGCGCGGACCGCCGCCGGGTCGGGGGCGAGGGCGGTGTGCTTGTAGGAAGCCACGGAGGCGGGCGAACCGCTCGCCCTCGCGGCGGCGGCCTTGCCCGTCAGCTTGCGGCCGGCCGCGAGGTAGGGCGCCAGCGCCTTGCGCAGTTTCTTTGCATTGGCGGGATTCAGGTCGATCTCGTACATCTTCCCGTCGAGACCGAACGCCACCGTTTCCGCCGCTTCTCCGCCGTCGATGTCGTCGAAGAGAGTGACCACTACTCGCTGAGCCACGGATATCGGTCCTTTCCTGCGGTCCCACCGTGTCCAGTTCGGCGCGTCGAGCGCCTCTGAAGTGCGGCGACACCGGCTTTGCGGCTACTCCGGCGCAATGCTGCTTTCCTCTGTATTCCTTTGTACAGCGGTAGGCGTCGCATTGTGAAGCCCAGCCAATTGCATCCGCGTGTCCCGCCGCAATGGGTCGCGCGATATTTCACTTGAATTTTCCGTGGGGATCTTCGGGTGTGTTTGTAGGGTCCTCCAGTCCTCTACCCGCGTAGAATTTGGAGGCAGGTACGCTGAGGGAACCGCCCACGCAACACACCACCGGGAGTGCCAGTGGCACGCGTCGTAGTCGACGTCATGCTCAAGCCGGAGATCCTCGACCCTCAGGGGCAGGCGGTGCAGCGTGCACTGCCCCGCCTGGGATTCGACGGAATCGCCGACGTCCGCCAGGGAAAGCGCTTCGAGCTGGAGGTGGAGGGGCCGGTCGACGAGGCCGCCCTCGCCCGCATCCATGAGATGGCCGAAACCTTCCTCGCCAACACCGTGATCGAGGACTTCACCGTCAAGGTCGAGTCCACGGAGACCGCCGGGGCCTCGTCGTGACCTCACGCATCGGCGTCGTCACCTTCCCCGGAACGCTCGACGACCAGGACGCGCTGCGTGCCGTCCGTCTCGCCGGAGCCGAGCCCGTCTCGCTCTGGCACCGCGACAAGGACCTCAAGCAGGTCGACGCCGTGGTCCTGGCCGGCGGCTTCTCCTACGGCGACTACCTGCGCGCCGGGGCCATCTCCCGGTTCTCGCCGGTGATGGAGCCGCTCATCGAGCAGGCCAGGTCGGGCATGCCCGTCCTCGGCATCTGCAACGGCTTCCAGATCCTCACCGAGGCCCATCTGCTGCCCGGCGCGATGCTGCGCAACAACCACCTGCACTTCATCTGCCGCGACCAGACGCTGCGGGTGGAGAACGCGGACACCGCGTGGACGTCCGACTACGAGCAGGGCCAGGAGATCCAGGTCCCGCTCAAGAACATGGACGGCCGGTACGTCGCCGACGAGCGCACGCTCGACGAGCTGGAGGCCGAGGGACGCGTGGCCTTCCGCTACGTGGACATGAACCCCAACGGCTCGCTCCGCGACATCGCGGGCATCACCAACGCCGCCGGGAACGTCGTCGGTCTCATGCCGCACCCCGAGCACGCCGTCGAGCCGCTGATCGGTACGGGCCGTACCGACGGCCTCGGTTTCTTCACCTCGATCCTCAAGAAGCTGGTCAACGCCTGATGAGCCTCGACACCGTCAAGCACGCCACCGAGACCCCGGACAGCGAGCAGCCCTGGAAGGAGCTCGGCCTCAAGGAGGACGAGTACGCGCGCATCCGCGAGATCCTCGGCCGCCGTCCCACCGGTGCCGAACTCGCCATGTACTCCGTCATGTGGTCCGAGCACTGCTCGTACAAGAGCAGCAAGGTCCACCTGAAGCAGTTCGGCGAGAAGGTCCCGGTCAACGACGCCATGCTCGTCGGCATCGGCGAGAACGCGGGCGTCGTCGACGTCGGCCAGGGGTACGCGGTCACCTTCAAGGTCGAGTCGCACAACCACCCCTCGTACATCGAGCCCTACCAGGGCGCGGCCACCGGCGTCGGCGGCATCGTCCGCGACATCCTCGCCATGGGCGCCCGCCCGGTCGCGGTCGTCGACCCGCTGCGCTTCGGCGCGGCCGACCACCCCGACACCAAGCGCGTGCTCCCCGGAGTCGTCGCGGGCATCGGTGGCTACGGCAACTGCCTGGGGCTGCCGAACATCGGCGGCGAGGTCGTCTTCGACGAGTGCTACCAGGGCAACCCGCTGGTCAACGCCGGCTGCATCGGTGTCATGAAGCACGAGGACATCCACCTCGCCAAGGCCTCCGGACCCGGCAACAAGGTGATCCTCTACGGCGCCCGCACCGGCGGCGACGGCATCGGCGGTGTCTCGGTCCTCGCGTCCGAGACCTTCACGGACCCATCAGCGGCTGACGCCGCGGGCACCAAGCCGACCAAGCGCCCCGCGGTCCAGGTCGGCGACCCGTTCCAGGAGAAGCTCCTCATCGAGTGCACCCTGGAGATCTTCCAGGAGAAGCTGGTCGCGGGCATCCAGGACCTGGGTGGCGCCGGACTCTCCTGCGCGACCTCCGAGCTGGCCTCCGCCGGCTCCGGCGGCATGCGGATCGACCTCGACCGGGTCCACCTGCGCGACGCGACGCTCTCGCCCGAGGAGATCCTCATGAGCGAGTCGCAGGAGCGCATGTGCGCGATCGTCGAGCCGCAGCACGTCGACCGCTTCCTGGAGATCTGCGAGAAGTGGGACGTCATCGCGGTCGTCATCGGTGAGGTCACCGACGGCGAGCGTCTGGAGATCTTCTGGCACGGCTCGCGAATCGTCGACGTGCCGCCGCGCACGGTCGCCCACGAGGGTCCGGTCTACCACCGGCCGTACGCCCGCCCGGAGTGGCAGGACGCGCTCCAGGCCGACGACGCGGGCAAGCTCCCCCGGCCGCAGAACGGCGGGGAGCTGAAGGACCAGGTCCTGAAGCTGGTCTCCTCCCCGAACCAGGCGTCGAAGTCCTGGATCACGGACCAGTACGACCGGTTCGTGCAGGGCAACACGGTCCTCGCGCAGCCCGAGGACGCGGGCATGGTCCGTATCGACGAGGAGACCAACCTCGGCGTGGCCATGGCGACCGACGGCAACGGCCGGTACGCGAAGCTCGACCCGTACACGGGCGCGCAGCTCGCGCTGGCGGAGGCGTACCGCAACGTCGCCGCCTCCGGTGCCAAGCCGCTGGCGATCTCGGACTGCCTGAACTTCGGTTCGCCCGAGGACCCGGCCGTGATGTGGCAGTTCGCCGAGGCCACCCGTGGTCTCGCGGACGGCTGCCTCCAGCTCGGCACCCCGGTGACCGGCGGCAACGTCTCGCTGTACAACCAGACCGGCGAGGTCGCCATCCACCCGACGCCGGTCGTGGCCGTGCTCGGTGTGATCGACGACGTCAACCGCCGTACGCCGATCGCCTTCGCGGAAGAGGGCCAGCTCCTCTACCTGCTCGGCGACACGCGTGAGGAGTTCGGCGGCTCGGCCTGGTCCGAGGTGATCCATCAGCACCTCGGCGGTCTGCCGCCGGCCGTGGACCTCGACCGGGAGAAGCTGCTCGGCGAGATCCTGATCTCGGCCTCGCGCGACGGCATGATCGACGCCGCGCACGACCTGTCCGACGGCGGTCTGGTCCAGGCGGTCGTCGAGTCCTGCCTGCGGGGCGGCACGGGCGCGCGCCTGGTCGTCCCGGACGGCCTGGACGCCTTCACCTTCCTCTTCAGCGAGTCGGCCGGCCGTGCGGTCGTCGCCGTCCCGCGCAGCGAGGAACTCCGCTTCACCGACATGTGCGGCGCGCGGGGTCTCCCGGCGACGCGGATCGGTGTCGTGGACGGCGAAGAGGTCGACGTGCAGGGCGAGTTCAGCATCTCCCTGGAGGAGCTGCGCGCCGCGCACGAGGCGACGATCCCGGGTCTGCTGGCCTGAGCGGCGCCTGACACATCGCACCACGGGAGCCCCCGTCCGGACCTTCGGTTCCGGACGGGGGCTTTCCCGTCCCCGCTTGCACGTGATTACGTAATTACGTAATCTACGAACATGGAACTGGAGGAGCGGGTCGCCGAGCTGGAACGCCGGATGGCTGCCCTGGAGGGCGCGGAGCGCCCGGTGCCCGAGGTCGTCGACACCGCCTTCTGGGCCCTGGAAGGGCTGAAGGCGCAGCTCGCCGAGGCGGGCGCGCCGGGCGAGGACGGCGGAGTGCTGTTCACGGGCTCGGTCCGCCTGCCGACGCGGGAGCGGTACGAGTGGCAGTTCGGCGCCCTCACCGAGCGACTGCTCGACGAGGACTGGGCCGAGACCGCCGACTCCTTCGCCGCGCTCGGTCATGCCGTACGGCTCCGGCTGCTGCGGGAGATCCTCGGCGGCCGGCGCACGGCGGCCGAGCTGGCGGAGCTCGACGAGATCGGCACGACCGGCCAGATCTACCACCACCTGCGCCAACTGACCGGCGCGGGCTGGCTCCACACGACGGGACGGGGCCGCTACGAGGTGCCGGGAGCCCGGGTCGTCCCGCTCCTGGTGGTCCTCACCGCCGCCCGTCCGTAACCACGATCCACTGGGGGAAATCCGATGTCGCGCAAGATCGCCATGGTCGTCCATCGCATGCTCTGGCTGGTGTTCGCCGTGCAGGCGCTCGCCTCGGTTTTCGTCGAACCGCCCTATCCGTACTGGGCGGGCTGGCTGCCGGCGCTCGCCGCCATGGCGGTCGGTGTCACGCTCGCCGGCACGGACCGCAGGCGGCACGAGGCGGACTCCCGCCCGGCCGTCGAGGTCGCCCCGCCGGTCACCGGCCGCTGGTCGGCGCTGAACAGCCCGGCGGACCGCACACCCAGCCACGGCACGCACCGGTACGGCCAGACCTACGCGATCGACATCGTGGCCGAGGACGGGGAGCGGCCCCGCCCGCCCTTCGCCGGCCTGTGGCCGGCGGTCCGGCGGAGCGAGGACTTCCCCGCCTTCGGTGCCCCGCTGTTCGCGGTCGCCGACGCGACCGTCGTGCACGCCGAGGACGGCCAGCGCGACCACCTCAGCCGTAACTCGGTGCCCGCCGTCGCCTATCTGCTGCTGATCGAATCCGCCGTCCGCGCCGTCTCCGGGGCGCGCCGCGTCACCGGCAACCACCTGATCCTCGACCTCGGCGACGGTACGTACGCGATGTACGCCCACCTGCGGCGCGGCTCGCTCGCCGTCCGCGCCGGGGACCGCGTGGTGGCGGGCCAGGAGCTGGCCCGGTGCGGCAACTCCGGCAACTCCACGGAGCCGCACGTGCACTTCCAGCTCATGGACGGTCCCGACCTGGACACGGCACAGGGTGTGCCGTTCACCTGGCGGGGTGTGGGCGTGCCCGCGAACGGCGAGACGTTCGACGCCGAGCCGGCGGTCTATCCGGCCTGACCCCAGAAGGCGTCCGCCTCGTCGATGTCCTCGACGCACTCGTCGATGTCGGTGACCTTGCCGCCCATGATGGTGAAGAAGAGGCCGCCCCTCATCTCGATGCCCCGGTCACCGTGGTCGCCGTGCCACTTGTGGACGGCCATCACATGGCCCCGGCCGTCCGGGTACATGCCCTGCATCTCCACGGTGAAGGTGTTGCCGGTGATCTCCATGCACTTGGCGTACATGGCGAAGATGGCGTCGCGGCCCTTGAAGTGCCCCGACATCTGGCTGTTGCCGGGCACATGGTGCGTGCAGTCGGCCGTCATCATTCCGCCGAGCGTCTCCATGTCTCCTCTGGAGAACGCCTCGTAGCCCTTGCGCACAAGCGTCACGTCAGGGTGTTCAGCCATGGTCCTTCGCCCCTCTCGGAAGCCCTCTTCCAGTCTCCGCCGGTGCCTGTGGCCCTGCCACACGGCGACGGGACTACCCTCGCCCCATGCCACCGGCCAAGAAGCGCACCCGCAGCTACGACACCGCCAAGATCCGGGCCGCCGTGCTCGCGCAGTTCGGGAACGTACGGGAGGCGGTGGAGGGGCTCACGTCCGAGCAGCTCGACGGGCCGACCCGGCTGGGGGAGTGGACCGTACGGGACCTCGTGGCGCACCTGACGCTCGCGGTCGGCGCCGTCGCCCGCGCGCTCGGCGAGCCCGAGCCCGCCCGCCAGGAAGTCGCCCTGCTGGACTGGCCGTCGGCGACGGCCACGGCCGCCGCGCGGATCGACGAGGACACCCGGGCGATCGACACGGCCGACCTGGCCGGCCTGTACGAGCGGACCGCCGCGCGGTACGAGGAGTCGATCGCTGGCGTCCCCGACGACCGGCTCGTCCCGATGCGCTTCGGCGCCATGCGCCTGGCCGACTTCCTGGTGACCCGCACCGTCGAACTCGTCGTCCACACCGACGACCTGAACCGGGCGACCGGCCTCGGCATCCCGTACGACCGGCAGGCCCTGGCCGCCTGCACCCGTCTCCTCGCGGACGCGCTCGCGGTGAAGGCTCCGGGCGGCGCGGTCGAGGTCCGGGTCCCGCCCTTCGCGGTGGTCCAGTGCGTGGAGGGCCCCCGGCACACCCGGGGCACCCCGCCCAACGTCGTCGAGACCGACCCGCTCACCTGGATCCGGCTGGCGACCGGCCGTACCCACTGGCCGGAGGCGGTGGAGGCGGCCGAGGTCAGCGCGAGCGGCGAACGGGCCGACCTCTCCGGTCTGCTGCCGATCATGGGGTGACTCCCCGGAGTACGGACCGGAGCCGAACGGAACCGTCCGTGCCGCCCGCCCGTCCCATCGCCATGCTGAAGCCGCGCACCACCGCAGCCACCACCGCCGTGGCCTCGCTCCTGCTCCTCGCCGCCTGCGGCACCGAGAACGCCGGGTCGGACCCCGGCGCGGGCTCGGTCGCCCCGGACGTGCCGGTCACCGGCGTCCACTGGACCGTGGACAGCCTGACCGTCGACGGCAGGAAGACCCCGGCCCCCGCCGGTGCCTTCGTCGAGATCGACAGGGACGGCCGGGCGAAGGGCAACTCCGGCTGCAACCACTTCGGCGCCACCGTCACCGTCGACGGCGACACCCTCAAGGCCGACCTCGGTGAGACCACCGAGATGGCGTGCGGGGCCATGGACTTCGAGGCCGCCTTCCACAAGGCGTTCGACGGCCCGCTCAAGGCGAGGCTGAGCGGCGAGAAACTCACCCTCACCACCCCCGACGGCACGACCTCCCTCGCGCTCAGCGCCGAGCCGCCGGCTCCGCTCAACGGCACCACCTGGACCGTCGACTCCCTCCTCTCCGGCGACACGGCCGTCTCGCCGCCCAAGGGCAGCGAGGGCAAGGCCACGTTCGTCATCGACGAGGACGGCCGGGTCCGCGGAAACCTGGGCTGCAACCGGTTCACGGCCACGGCGAAGGTCACCGCGGAGACCCTCACCGTCACCGGACCGGTCGCGACCACGCGCATGATCTGCTCGGGCCCGCAGATGGAGCTGGAGACGAAGCTGTACGAACTCCTCGACGGGCCCCTCTCGTACGAGCTGCGCCACCGCACCCTGACCCTCACCGGCCCTGACGGCGAAGGATTCGCCGCGACGGCGAAGCCGGCCCCGAGCAGGACGCCGTAGGCGTCGAAGAGCTGGTCGCGGCCGGCTGCCCCGGTACTTCCCGTCGCCCAGGTGGCTCCGCCGGTGCGACTCCCGTCACACTCCGGGCCCCCTCCGGGCACCGTACGAGCGTCCGCTTGCACGCGGCCGGGCGGGTGCGAGCCCGCTCCCGCCTAGGCGGGAGCGTGTCTACGCACGTCAATGGATCACTTTGTGGGATCACACCACTCGGAGGGCCTTCGGATTTCCCCAATTCGGACCAGTGGTCGACCTCCCCTACACTCGGAGACGTGCCACGTGGTGACGGTCGACTCAATCACGATCTGCTCCCCGGCGAGAAAGGCCCCCAGGACGCGTGTGGCGTCTTCGGTGTCTGGGCTCCGGGTGAAGAGGTCGCAAAGCTCACGTACTTCGG
Organism: Streptomyces sp. NPDC057271; assembly: GCF_042668715.1. Classification (NCBI taxonomy): domain Bacteria; kingdom Bacillati; phylum Actinomycetota; class Actinomycetes; order Kitasatosporales; family Streptomycetaceae; genus Streptomyces; species Streptomyces sp. NPDC057271. The sequence continues at coordinate 17,597 of NZ_JBHUYJ010000073.1, read as the reverse complement.
GCTCTACGCCCTCCAGCATCGGGGCCAGGAATCCGCGGGTATCGCGGTCAGCAACGGCTCCCAGATCCTCGTCTTCAAGGACATGGGCCTCGTGTCCCAGGTCTTCGACGAGACCTCTCTCGGTTCCCTCCAGGGTCATATCGCGGTCGGTCACGCCCGCTACTCGACCACCGGGGCCTCCGTGTGGGAGAACGCGCAGCCGACGTTCCGGGCGACAGCCCACGGCTCCATCGCGCTCGGCCACAACGGCAACCTGGTGAACACGGCCCACCTCGCCGAGATGGTCGCCGACCTGCCGAAGCAGGAAGGCCGCAGCGCCCGCGTCGCGGCCACCAACGACACCGACCTGCTGACGGCGCTCCTCGCCGCCCAGGTCGACGAGGACGGCAAGCCGCTCACCATCGAGGAGGGCGCCGCCAAGGTCCTTCCCGACGTCCGCGGTGCCTTCTCCCTCGTCTTCATGGACGAGCACACGCTCTACGCGGCCCGTGACCCGCAGGGCATCCGCCCGCTGGTCCTCGGCCGTCTCGAGCGCGGCTGGGTCGTCGCATCCGAGTCCGCCGCCCTCGACATCTGCGGCGCCAGTTTCGTCCGCGAGGTCGAGCCGGGCGAGATGATCGCGATCGACGAGAACGGTATCCGCACCTCGCGATTCGCGGAAGCGAAGCCCAAGGGCTGTGTCTTCGAGTACGTGTACCTGGCCCGCCCGGACACCGACATCGCCGGCCGGAACGTCTACCTCTCCCGCGTGGAGATGGGCCGTCGCCTCGCCAAGGAGGCCCCGGTCGAGGCGGACCTCGTCATAGCGACGCCGGAGTCCGGCACCCCGGCCGCGATCGGCTACGCCGAAGCCAGCGGCATCCCCTTCGGCGCGGGCCTGGTGAAGAACGCCTACGTGGGCCGCACCTTCATCCAGCCCTCCCAGACCATCCGCCAGCTCGGCATCCGGCTGAAGCTGAACCCCCTCAGGGACGTCATCAAGGGCAAGCGCCTGGTGGTCGTCGACGACTCCATCGTCCGCGGCAACACCCAGCGCGCCCTGGTCAAGATGCTCCGTGAGGCCGGTGCGGCCGAGATCCACATCCGGATCTCCTCCCCGCCGGTGAAGTGGCCCTGCTTCTTCGGCATCGACTTCGCCACGCGCGCGGAGCTGATCGCCAACGGCATGACGATCGAGGAGATCGGCACGTCGCTCGGCGCGGACTCGCTCTCGTACATCTCCATCGACGGGATGATCGAGGCGACCACGATCCAGAAGCCGAACCTCTGCCGCGCATGCTTCGACGGCGAGTACCCGATGGAGCTGCCGGACCCCGAGCTGCTCGGCAAGCAGCTCCTGGAGAACGAGCTGGCCGCCGGCCCCGCCGCCACCGCGGCGACCGACGCGCTCCGTCGGCCGTAAGACCCCCGCAGTACCGCAGTAACGACACGAAAGCTCTCACCTATGTCTGAGACCACCGGTGCCTCCTACGCGTCCGCGGGCGTCGACATCGAGGCGGGTGACCGCGCCGTCGAGCTCATGAAGGAATGGGTGAAGAAGACGCAGCGCCCCGAGGTCCTCGGTGGCCTCGGCGGCTTCGCCGGCCTCTTCGACGCCTCCGCCCTCAAGCGCTACGAGCGTCCGCTGCTCGCCTCCGCCACCGACGGTGTCGGCACGAAGGTCGACATCGCCCGGCAGATGGGTGTGTACGACACCATCGGCCACGACCTGGTCGCGATGGTCATGGACGACATCGTCGTCTGCGGCGCCGAGCCGCTCTTCATGACCGACTACATCTGCGTCGGCAAGGTCCACCCCGAGCGGGTCGCCGCGATCGTCAAGGGCATCGCCGAGGGCTGTGTCCTGGCCGGCACCGCCCTGGTCGGCGGCGAGACGGCCGAGCACCCCGGCCTGCTCGGCCCGGACGACTTCGACGTCGCCGGCGCCGGTACGGGAGTGGTGGAGGCGGACCGTCTGCTCGGTCCGGATCGCATCCGTACGGGTGACGCCGTCATCGCGATGGAGTCCTCCGGCCTTCACTCCAACGGGTACTCGCTCGTCCGGCACGTGGTCTTCGACCGCGCGGGCATGTCCCTCGACCAGCACGTCGAGGAGCTCGGCCGGACCCTCGGCGAGGAACTCCTGGAGCCCACGAAGATCTACTCGCTGGACTGCCTGGCGCTCACCCGGACCGCCGAGGTGCACGCCTTCAGCCACATCACGGGCGGCGGGCTGGCCGCCAACCTGGCGCGGGTGATCCCGGACGGGCTGCACGCCACGGTCGACCGTTCCACCTGGGCGCCCGGCGCGATCTTCGACCTGGTCGGCAAGGCCGGCAAGGTCGAGCGCCTGGAGCTGGAGAAGACCCTGAACATGGGCGTCGGCATGATGGCCGTCGTCCCGGCCGAGTCCGTGGAGGTGGCCCTGGCCACCCTGGAGGACCGGGGCGTCGGGGCCTGGGTCGCGGGAGAGATCACCGAGCGCGGCGAGCACACGACCGGCGCGGAGCTGGTCGGCGACTACGCGGTCTGATCCGACACGGCGGGTGGGCACCGCCCCACCCGCCGTGGCCACGGTGCCAAGCCGTCGCGTGCGGCGCTGAACGTGGACGCACAGAAACCCGGTCCGGGGACACCCGGACCGGGTTCGGTGTTGAGCAGCGCTCTTTTATGAGGTCAAGCGCGACGCTGGGACGACGCGTCGGGACCGGACTCCTCGTCCTCGTCCTCGTCGTCCGTGTTGTAGAGATCCGCGTACTGCGCGTACGGGTCGTCTTCTTCGTCGTCGTCCTCGAACGGCTCGCCATTCGGCGGCTGACTCGAAGTCGAAGCGCCCAGCTCATTGGCCAGACGCGACAGGTCAGTCCCGCCGCTGCTGTACTTCAGCTGGCGGGCGACCTTCGTCTGCTTGGCCTTTGCCCGGCCGCGCCCCATGGCTCGACCCCCTCGGTGACGGGGCTCGACGGCCCCAGAGTCTTGACACGCGTTCATGATTCGGAACGGGCTCTCGGTGGAGAGACCGGTCCGTAGGGCTTCAACGGTACCTGCTTCCGTGGCCATACGGTACGCCGCACGCATCACATGCCCCGGTACAGAACCATCGAGGTGCCCTGTCCTCGCTGGTCAATCGCGATTTTAACCTCTTCTTGAGGGCCGACCCGCCGACCGGGGTGAGTCATCTCTCGATTGGGGTGAACCTACAAAGTCCACTCCGGCGAGCGCCCCGCGGGCCGGCCCCGTCAGAATTCGGCCGGATCAGGCGCGGCGGGCGTCGGCCATCCGCTGCTCGGCGATCCGGTCGGCGGCCGCGGCCGGCGGAATGCCGTCCGTCTTCGCACGCGCGAAGATCTCCAGGGTGGTGTCGAAGATCTTCGTGGCCTTCGCCTTGCACCGGTCGAAGTCGAAGCCGTGCAGCTCGTCGGCGACCTGGATCACGCCACCGGCGTTGACCACGTAGTCGGGCGCGTAGAGGATGCCGCGGTCCGCGAGGTCCTTCTCGACACCGGGGTGCGCGAGCTGGTTGTTGGCCGCGCCGCAGACGATCTTCGCGGTGAGGACCGGCACGGTCTCGTCGTTCAGGGCGCCGCCGAGGGCGCACGGGGCGTAGATGTCGAGGCCCTCGACACGGATCAGGGCGTCGGTGTCCGCGACGACCTTGACCTGCGGGAACTTCTCCGTGATCCGGCGCACCGACTCCTCGCGCACATCGGTGATGTACACCTCGGCGCCGTCCTTCAGGAGGTGCTCGACGAGGTAGTGGCCGACCTTGCCGACGCCCGCGACGCCGACCTTGCGGTCGCGCAGCGTGGGGTCGCCCCACAGGCTCTGCGCGGAGGCGCGCATGCCCTGGAAGACGCCGAAGGCGGTGAGGACCGAGGAGTCGCCTGCGCCGCCGTTCTCGGGCGAGCGGCCGGTGGTCCACTGATTGGTGCGGGCGACGACGTCCATGTCGGCGACGTAGGTGCCGACGTCGCAGGCCGTCACGTAGCGACCGCCGAGCGAGGCGACCATGCGGCCGTAGGCGAGCAGCAGCTCCTCCGTCTTGATCTTCTCCGGGTCGCCGATGATCACCGCCTTGCCGCCGCCGTGGCCGAGCCCGGCCATGGCGTTCTTGTACGACATGCCTCGCGAGAGGTTCAGCGCGTCGGCGACGGCCTCGGCCTCCGAGGCGTACGGGTAGAACCGGGTGCCGCCGAGGGCGGGGCCCAGGGCGGTGGAGTGGAGGGCGATGACGGCCTTGAGGCCGGAGGCGCGGTCCTGGCAGAGCACGACTTGCTCGTGGCCACCCTGCTCCGAGTGGAACAGAGTGTGCAGTACGTCAGCAGCAGGAACGCCGGTCACATCGGTCACGGTGGTGACTCCCAAGTACGAAGCGGCGGTTATCCCGGTCCCCCCTGCGGGTGGTGGCGGGACCGGTTCGGCAAGAGAGTAAGCCCTACCTGGGCGTAGATCCGGCGCAGTGCTCAGGATCACCGTTTCGGAGGCGGAGCGGAGGAAGGTCCTGTCGCCGGGCCCGCGCTCAGCCGGGTGCGAACGAGCACGGACGAGGTCACGCGTTCCCGGCCCGAACACCGGCCCGCGTCGAGGGACGAGATCTGCGCTCAACGGCTCTCCCGGAGTGGCTCCGTGGAAGGATCGCGACATGTCGGTCGCCTCCTCGGTCCTCGTCCCGTACGCCTCCTATCTGCGGGTCTACGAGCCGCTCGGGGCCTTTCCGGAGCCGGAGCGGGGGCACTGGGCGCGGTACGCGCGGCGGACGGAGACACCGACGGCGCAGGACGAGCTGCGTCGCTCGCTGGCGGATCTGCTGCCGACCCCACCGGTCCCCGTGCCGGTCCACGAGAGCGGGGACGCCTTCGTGGCGCACGTCGACGGGGTGGTCGTGGTCTGTCCGTGGCGGACGAGGCTACGGGGCTGGCTGGCCCTGGAGGAGCTGGGGCGGGCCCGGGACGCCGAGCCGGGGCGTTCGCTGCCGGGGCCGGTTCTCGACGCGATGCTGCCGCCGGTGGTGCGTGCCCAGGTGGCGGCGGATCACGAGCGCTGGCGGGAGCGGAACCCGGACGCCCGTCCGTGGATCCGTACGGCGGTCTGGCAGGTGCCGGTGCGCTGGTTCACCCTCTTCGCGGACGAGGAGCGGGAGTACGAGCCGGGGGATCCGGAGCGGGGCGAGGCGCCGGTCCTCAGGTACCGGACGCCGATGGTGCAGGCGCGGCGGCGGCTGGCGCGGGCGCTGAAGACGCTGCGGGAGTCGATCGACGAGGGGCCGATGACGGAGGGGCTCGTCGAGATCGGCCGGTGGCTGGAGGAGTTCCATCCGCGGGCGCTGGTGGAGCTGGACTACGGAGGTCTGGTGCATGTGCTGTCGCCGGAGCGGCTCGCGGCGGACCGGTCGGCGGCCGATGCGGCCGAGGGGGTCGCGGCGTTGCGGGACGGCGACGGGGAGGGCGCGGGGGAGGCGTACGGCCGGCTCGCCGAGCGATGGCGTGCCGTCCGCAACCTGCAGTTCGCCAATTGACCATCGACAGGACACGTCCGGCTGATGTAAATGATCATTGAGCGTCTTGGGGCTTCGGTGTGCCGGCGTGGGGATGTCGGTGAGTTCACGACGGGACGTAGGTCCCGATCCGGGCCTTTGACTCAAGCGTGACGGATCGCACTTACCGCACCCTTGCGCCCATCGCCCACCCTCGTGCCAAAATAGGACAAGGAGTCCGGGGAGGGTTCCTTCCGTCCAACTTTGGGCGGAACGCTCAGCATTGCACTCTATGGGGGGTCTGAGGACTCCTGATCGCTCTGTGACTGATCGTCACAGTGGCGTGACTGTCCGTTATGGCATGGTCCATCGACTTCCGCCGCTGATGAACACCTGCGAGGGCAATTCCATCGGTTTGGCCGACGTGGCTGGACGGATGGTGTAGTTGTAGTGCCGAGGACAAGCCGTTCGTCCTATAACCGACTCGGCCCGCTTCTGCCATTTCGGGCAACGCGGGTCAAGGTGCAGAATTTAGAGGAAAGAACCGAGAAGGTTCGGTTCTCCCGAGGAGGCCGCTCATGACCGCTCGCACCCCTGATGCCGAGCCGCTGCTGACCCCCGCTGAGGTTGCCACGATGTTCCGTGTGGACCCGAAGACGGTGACCCGTTGGGCGAAGGCAGGAAAGCTCACGTCCATCCGCACCCTGGGTGGACACCGCCGCTACCGCGAGGCTGAGGTCCGCGCCCTGCTCGCGGGCATTCCGCAGCAGCGCAGCGAGGCCTGAGGTACGCGCAACACCCAGTAACACCGGGCAACTCCGGGTCCCCCAACCTGGACCGCCCACCCAAGCTCTGCCGACGGGCGCCTGCCCCAACAGGCTCTTCGTCATCGATCGCGCTGGACTCCGCCGGGTCCAGCGCGATCTTTTTTGTGCCCGCTCACAGGCTTCGAGGAGTGGTGCAATTGCACATATTAAATGGGCCCGATGTAGGTAGGGTGTAAAAGCGGGGGGTGATGAAACTCGTTCGGTGACTCCCGTCACACCGGCGAAGTCTTGCCAAGGAACAGCCTGCCACTCCCGCGGAAGCCCTCAACCCGCCGTTGGTCATGGGCTGGTGGGACCTTCGTCCTCGTCGCGCTCCAGCTCGATGGCGAGCGCCAGGAGGCGGTGGCAGACGGAACAGTCCCGGGTGAGGTGCCCGAAGCGCGATGCCGCCGCCAGATGGGCGCGCAGCAGGGCGCGTATCTCGTGTCTCGACTCACGTGCTGCGGATGCCGCGGCCATGCGCGACCACCTCCTGTGGGCCCCCGATTCCCTGATGTCTGGGGTACCGGCGGCCGACGGGCGGCGTCAATACACCGGACGGGAACGAGGGAGACACGAAGAAGGCCCGCACCGTTCGGTGCGGGCCTTCCTGGAAGCGATCCTGACGGGACTTGAACCCGCGACCTCCACCTTGACAGGGTGGCGAGCTAACCAACTGCTCCACAGGACCATGCTCGCAGCCCTTCGTGGGGCTGCGAGGAAGACTGTACAGCAGGTCAGAGGGTCTGGTCGAACCGACGCAAGGCGACACTCCCCACTAGGGCGCGAGAGCGTCGATCGCCTTCACGATCCGCTTGTCCGAGACCGGGTACGCCGTGCCCAGCGCATGCGCGAAGTAGCTGACCCGGAGCTCCTCGATCATCCAGCGGACGTCGGTGACCTCCTTGGGCACGGGCCGCCCCTTCGGGAGCTGTTCGAGCAGCCAGGCGTACTCGTCCTGCATCTCGTGGACCTTCTGCATACGGGTGGTGTCCCGCTGCACGCCCGTCGGCATCTGCTGGAGCCGGCGGTCCACGGCCACCAGGTAGCGCATCAGGTCCGGCAGCCGCCGCAGGCCCGTCCTGGTGACGAAGCCCGCCGGCATCAGCCACGCCAGCTGCTCGCGCACGTCCGTGAGGTTGTCGATGAGCGCCAGGCTGTTCGTGGCCTTCAGGCGGCGCTCACAGGCCTGCCAGGCGGCCAGGATCTGCTGGACCTGGCCCACAGTCCGGACGGTCGTGTCGACGAGGTCGGCGCGGACCTTGTCGTACAGCTTCCGGAAGGACTCCTCGTCCCAGACCGGCCCGCCGTGGTCGGCGATCAGCCTGTCCGCGGCGGCGGTCGCGCAGTCGTCGAAGAGCGCCTGGATCGAGCCGTGCGGATTACGGGACAGCGCGAGCTTCTGCTGGTTGGTCAGCTTGTCCGAGGCGAACTTCGCCGGGTTCACCGGGATGTTCAGCAGAATCAGCTTCCGCGTTCCCTGCCACATCGCCTGCGCCTGTTCGGCCTCCGTGTCGAAGAGCCGTACGGAGACGGTGTCGCCGTCGTCCACGAGCGCCGGGTACGCCTTGACCCGGTTGGCCGGCATGGGGGTCCCCCCTGCTCGAACGGAGCTGAGAGCTTGGGGGAGGGTCTCGAAGACCTTCGTGAGCGTGCCGATCGTCCACTCCGTGAGCCCCGTGCGCTCCAAGGACTGCCCGGACCCTCCAGGGCCGCTCGTGGCCGCCGCCGCGGCCTTGGAGAGGGCCTGGCGGGCCTTGGGGCGCAGCTTCAGCTTCAGCGCCTCCAGGTCCTTGTCCTCGGCCAGCTTGCGGCGCCGCTCGTCGACGATCCGGAAGGTGATCTTCAGGTGGTCGGCGATCCGGGTCAGGTCGAAGTCGTCCGGCGAGACCGGGACGCCGACCATCCGGTGCAGCTCGCGGGCGAGCGTCACCGTCAGCGGCTCCCGCGGTGCCTGATCGCGGCCGGAGGCCGACGGAACGGCCGAGTCCAGGAAGCGGGTCGCGAAGTTCGGCGCCGGCACGTAGTTGCGGCGGATCGGCTTCGGGAGCGAACGGATCAGCTCGGTGACGATCTCCTCGCGCAGGCCCGGGATCTGCCAATCGAAGCCCTCGTCCGTGACCTGGTTGAGCACCTGCAGCGGGATGTGGACGGTGACACCGTCGGCGTCCGCGCCCGGCTCGAACTGGTACGTCACCCGGAACTTCAGCGGCCCCTGCCGCCAGGAGTCCGGATAGTCGTCCTTCGTGACCCCGGCGGCCTTCTCGTTGATGAGCATCTCGCGCTCGAAGTCGAGGAACTCCGGTTCCTCGTGCCGCTTGTGCTTCCACCAGGAGTCGAAGTGCGCGCCGGAGACGACGTGTTCGGGGACACGCTTGTCGTAGAAGTCGAAGAGCGTCTCGTCGTCCACGAGGATGTCCCGGCGCCGGGCACGGTGCTCCAGCTCCTCGACCTCGGTGAGCAGTTTGCGGTTGTCGGCGAAGAACTTGTGGTGCGTGCGCCAGTCGCCCTCGACGAGCGCGTTGCGGATGAACAGGTCACGGGAGGTCTCGGGGTCGATCCGCCCGTAGTTCACCTTGCGGTCGGTGACGATGGGCACGCCGTAGAGCGTCACCTTCTCGATCGCCATGACGGCCGCCTGGTCCTTCTCCCAGTGCGGTTCGCTGTACGTCTTCTTGACCAGGTGCTGGGCGAGCGGCTCGATCCACTCCGGCTCGATCTTCGCGTTGACCCGGGCCCACAGCCGCGAGGTCTCCACCAGTTCGGCCGACATGACGAAGCGCGGGGGCTTCTTGAAGAGCGCCGAGCCCGGGAAGACCGCGAACTTGGCGCTGCGGGCGCCCAGGTACTCGTTCTTCGCGCCCTCCTTCACGTCCTTCATGCCGATGTGGCTCAGCAGGCCCGCGAGGAGCGAGGTGTGCACGGACTGCTCGGGCGCGTCCTCCTCGTTGAGGTGGATGCCCATCTGCTTGGCGACCGTACGCAGCTGCGCGTAGATGTCCTGCCACTCGCGGATGCGCAGGAAGTTCAGGTACTCCTGCTTGCACATCCGGCGGAACGAGCTGGACCCACGCTCCTTCTGCTGCTCGCGGATGTAGCGCCAGAGGTTGAGGAGGGCGAGGAAGTCGCTGGTCTCGTCCTTGAAGCGGGCGTGCTGCTGATCGGCCTGGGCCTGCTTCTCGGCGGGCCGCTCGCGCGGGTCCTGGATGGAGAGCGCGGCCGCGATCACCATGACCTCCCGCACGCAGCCGTTCCTGTCGGCCTCCAGGACCATCCGCGCCAGCCGGGGGTCGACGGGGAGCTGGGAGAGCTTCCGGCCCTGCTGCGTGAGCCGCTTCTTCGGGTCCTTCTCCGCGGGGTCGAGGGCCCCCAGCTCCTGCAGGAGCTGCACGCCGTCTCGGATGTTGCGGTGGTCCGGCGGGTCGATGAAGGGGAACTTCTCGATCTCGCCGAGGCCGGCCGCGGTCATCTGGAGGATGACGGAGGCCAGGTTCGTCCGGAGGATCTCGGCGTCCGTGAACTCCGGGCGGGTGAGGAAGTCGTCCTCGGAGTAGAGCCGGATGCAGATGCCGTCGGACGTACGGCCGCAGCGGCCCTTGCGCTGGTTGGCGCTGGCCTGGCTGATCCGCTCGATCGGCAGGCGCTGGACCTTGGTCCGGTGGGAGTAGCGGGAGATACGGGCGGTGCCCGGATCGATCACGTACTTGATGCCGGGGACGGTCAGCGAGGTCTCGGCCACGTTGGTGGCGAGGACGATCCTGCGGCCGCTGTGCGCCTGGAAGACGCGGTGCTGCTCGGCGTGGGAGAGGCGGGCGTAGAGGGGGAGGACCTCGGTGTTGCGGAGCTGCTTCTTCAGCAGCGCGTCCGCGGTGTCGCGGATCTCCCGCTCGCCGGAGAGGAAGACGAGGATGTCGCCCGGGCCCTCGGACTGGAGCTCGTCGACGGCGTCGCAGATCGCGGTGATCTGGTCGCGGTCCGACTCCTCGGAGTCCTCCTCCAGGAGCGGCCGGTAGCGGACCTCGACCGGGTACGTCCGTCCGCTGACCTCGACGATCGGCGCCTCGCCGAAGTGGCGGGAGAAGCGCTCGGGGTCGATGGTCGCGGAGGTGATGACGACCTTGAGGTCGGGGCGCTTGGGCAGCAGCTGGGCCAGATAGCCGAGCAGGAAGTCGATGTTGAGGGACCGCTCGTGGGCCTCGTCGATGATGATCGTGTCGTAGGCGCGCAGCTCGCGGTCCGTCTGGATCTCGGCGAGCAGGATGCCGTCGGTCATCAGCTTCACGAAGGTCGCGTCGGGGTTCACCTGGTCGGTGAAGCGGACCTTCCAGCCGACCGCCTCGCCCAGCGGCGTCCTCAGCTCGTCCGCGACGCGCTCGGCGACCGTGCGGGCGGCGATCCGGCGGGGCTGGGTGTGGCCGATCATGCCCCGGACGCCCCGGCCGAGCTCCAGACAGATCTTGGGGATCTGCGTCGTCTTGCCGGAGCCGGTCTCACCGGCGACGATCACGACCTGGTGGTCGCGTATCGCCTCCAGGATCACGTCCTTCTTCTGCGAGACGGGCAGCTGCTCGGGGTACGTGACCGCGGGCACGCGGGAGGCCCGCCCGTCGACGCGCTCCTTGGCCTTGCCGGCCTCGGCGGCGATCTCGTCCAGGACGGCCTCACGGGCCTCGGGCTTGCGGATGCGGCGGGCGCCCTCGAGGCGGCGGCCGAGCCGGTGGGCGTCCCGCAGCGAGACCTCGGCCAGGACGGACTGGAGGGCGGCGAAGGAAGTAGACATACGGAATCCAGGATCGCACCCCGGGCCGAGTACGGGCGAACCGATTTCCGTGCGGATGCGGCCCGTAATATTTCGGGCACGTCGAGCTGAGAGGTACCCCGTGTCCAGCACTGCCCGCACCGTCCGCGCGCTCGCGGCGCTCGCCGCGCTGGTGGGTGTGGTGTTCGGGATCCTGGTGTGCGGCACGGGCACGGCGACGGCGGGCACGGTCGCGGGTACGGCGGCGGGTACCGCGACCGCGGGTCCGCCCGTGGGGCCGGCGACGGCGGGTACGGCGGTGGCTTCGGCGGGCACGGTCGCGGGTACGGCGGCGGGTACCGCGACCGCGGGTCCGCCCGTGGGGCCGGCGGCCGGTTCGGCGGTGGCGAGCGCGCCGGTGGCGGCCGTTTTCGTGGCCGCGGAGGCCGGATCCGCGGAGGCCGGGTC
>NZ_JBHUYJ010000073.1:0-6123 GCF_042668715.1 Streptomyces sp. NPDC057271 | reverse complement strand
GGCCGGGTCCGGGCGGGTGCCCGGCTGCGGCGAGAGCCACACCGCCGACGGGGCCGCCCGGCCCGCCACGCCTCCCCGCCCGAACGGCTTCGGGGAGCTGCTGCCCACGCTCGCCGGGGAGCGGGCGGCCGGCGGCTTCTGCGGTGCCGACCGGGTGATACGCGAGCTGCATCCGGGCCCCGAGCCACCGGAGCTCGTACCGCCGTCACCGGTGGAGCTGTCGATCCTGCGCGTGTAGCGGGCCGGACCCTGCCGTCGTCCGTCCCCTTCTCCCGCACGTTCAGGAGCCTTTCCTCATGTCCAAGTCCAAGCCGATCATGATCGTCTCCGGGGTGGCCCTCGCCGCCGCGCTCCTCGGATTCGTCTCGTTCACCGCCACCAGGCCCGCGTCCGGGGGCGCCTCGGGTTCGTCGGCCGTCGCCGACGTCACCGCCGAACCGGGCAACGGCGTCTACCCCGAGCTGGAGGCCTACGCCCGCCGCGACGCCTCCGACAAGCTGGCCCAGGGGCGGGCCGACGCGCCCGTGGTGCTGATCGAGTACGCCGACTTCAAGTGCGGCTACTGCGGGAAGTTCGCCCGCGACACCGAGCCCGAGCTGGTGAAGAAGTACGTCGAGAACGGCACCCTGCGCATCGAGTGGCGGAACTTCCCGATCTTCGGCGAGGAGTCCGAGGCGGCGGCCCGCGCGTCGTGGGCGGCGGGGCAGCAGGGCCGGTTCTGGGAGTTCCACAAGGCGGCGTACGCCGAAGGGGCCAAGGAGAAAGGCTTCGGCACGGAGCGGCTGAACGCGCTCGCCAAGGAGGCCGGCGTCCCGGACCTGGCGCGGTTCGCGAAGGACACCGACGGCGCCGCCGCCCGCGCGGCGGTGAGCAGGGACCAGGAGCAGGCCTACTCGCTGGGCGCGACCTCGACCCCGTCGTTCCTGGTCAACGGCCGGCCGATCGCGGGCGCGCAGCCGATGGAGACCTTCACGGAGGCGATCGAAGCGGCGGCGAAGGCGGCGAAGACCTCGAACACCTCGAAGGCCCCGGAGAAGTCGAGGACCGGGCAGTGACCTCCGGCATCGGCTACCTGGCCGCGTTCCTCGGTGGTCTCCTCGCCCTGCTGAGCCCGTGCAGCGCCCTGCTGCTGCCGGCCTTCTTCGCGTACTCGATCGACTCGACGAGCCGGCTGCTCGCCCGTACCGGAATCTTCTACGCCGGTCTGGCCACCACGCTCGTCCCGCTCGGCGCGGCCGGGTCGTTCGCCGGGCGGCTCTTCTACGGGAACCGGGATCTGCTCGTGGCGCTCGGCGGCTGGACGATCATCGTCCTCGGCGTCCTGCAGATCCTCGGGATGGGTTTCGCCTCGCGCCGTATGGCCGAGGTCAGTGGCCGGATCCGCCCCACGACGGCGGTCTCCGTCTACGCCCTCGGCCTGGTCTACGGTCTCGCCGGCTTCTGCGCGGGCCCGATCCTCGGCAGCGTCCTGACGGTGGCGGCGCTCAGCGGCAGCCCGGCGTACGGCGGTCTGCTGCTCGCGGTGTACGCGCTCGGGATGGCGGTGCCGCTCTTCCTGCTGGCGCTGCTCTGGGAGCGGTACGAGCTGGGCCGACGCCGCTGGCTGCGTGGGCGCGCGATCCGGGTGGGCCGCTTCGAGCTCCACACGACGTCGCTGCTGTCGGGGCTGTTCTTCGTGCTGCTCGGCACGCTCTTCCTGGCCTTCGACGGCACGACGGCGCTGCCGGGTCTCCTCTCGGTGGACGAGTCGTTCGCGGTGGAGGAGCGGGTGGCGTCGCTGGGCCGTTCGGTGCCCGACTGGGCGCTGCTGGTGGTCGTCGTCGCGGTGGTGGCGGTGGTGCTCGCGGTACGGGGGTGGCGCGGCCGGCGCAGCACGGCCTGAGGGGCGGGGGCGCCCGGCGTGTCCGGTGTGTCTGGTGTGTCCGGTCGAGGCGGCCGGGCACACCGGACCCCCCGCCGTCACTGCCTCCTGGGACACGCCTGGGACACGAAGAAGGCCCCGTTCTTTCGAACGGGGCCTTCTCTTTGTGGCTGGGGCCGGGGTCGAACCGGCGACCTATCGCTTTTCAGGCGATCGCTCGTACCAACTGAGCTACCCAGCCACGAGACTGTTTCCAGCCTCAGCGATCCTGACGGGACTTGAACCCGCGACCTCCACCTTGACAGGGTGGCGAGCTAACCAACTGCTCCACAGGACCTTGCGATGCGCGAGCACTAGTCTCGCACAGGATGTTGCGTGCCCCCAACGGGATTCGAACCCGTGCTACCGCCTTGAAAGGGCGGCGTCCTGGGCCACTAGACGATGAGGGCTAGGGGCTCACCTGGGCGCTTCTCAGCGCGTCGGGGACGTGAGAAGCATATGGGATACCGGCCGCTATCGCCAAAACGGTTTCGCCCGGGGGGACGGTGGCCGGGTGCTGGAGATGTCGCCTTCGGAGTTCTTCGGAGTTCGAGGAGCTTGTCGCCGAAGCCCTGCACCGGATCCCGCCGGAGCCGACGTGGCTGGTGGACAACGTCGCGGTGTTCGTGGAGGACAGCCGCACCGGACGATGTCGAGGAGCCGAGATCACCGGCGTGCACGACTTCCCGTCGTACGCCTTCAGGTGAGGAATCCCCTCCTCAGCCGACTCCGGCTACGAGATCGGGCCGCCAGGGATCAGCCCCAGCCCAGTTCGTGAAGGCGCTCGTCGTCGATGCCGAAGTGGTGGGCGATCTCATGGACCACGGTCACGGCAACCTCGTGAACCACGTCGTCCGGGGTCTCGCACATGCGCAGCGTCGGCCCCATGTAGATCGAGATGCGGTCCGGGAGAACCCCCGCGTACCACTCGCCCCGCTCCGTGAGCGGTGTGCCCTCGTACAGCCCCAGAAGCTCGGGGTCGTCCGCCGGGGGCTCGTCCTCCACGAAGACCGCCACGTTGTCCATGATTCGCGTCAGGTCGGGCGGGATCGTGTCCAGGGCATCGGCCACCAGCTCTTCGAAGGCTTCTCGCGTCATCTCCAGCACACGGCCATTCTCCGTGAGCGACACGACTTCCAGGGAGGAGAGGCGCGAGAAGCCCCGAACGGTCACTCCGGCGGTTGGCTGTACCGCTCCAGCGCCCCCTTGCTCGTGGGGCTGTTCCCACGCCGCAGCCCCCCCCGCCCAGTGTGCACGACACCACTTCGGCAGCGACGACGAGCGGATGCGCGCGCTGGGCTACGGCTGGCCGGTACGGCCGTCGGCCGGGGGCTGACGGTGCGGACGGTGCGGACGGGGGCCGACGGCCGGCAGGTGGTTGCCATGCGGGCGTGTCCCTTGCGGCGCGAAGGGAGTTGGGAAGGCAGGCGCGTTCTTCCGCCTGCCCTTCCGCCGTTCCCGCCCTTTGTGTCCTGGAGGTGCCCTCCGTGCGCCATTTGCCCCACCGTGTGAGATGGGCCGCCACCGCGTTGGCGGTCGCCGCCTGTGCCGGTCTGAGCGGCTGCATGAGTGTGAGTGACGAGGGCGCGAAGCCGGCGCCGAGCAAGTCCGCCGGAAAGCAGGACGGTGTGGCGGCCGAGTCCGGCGACGGCCTCGGGGTCTCCTCGGGCGGGCGTGGCGGAACGGGCCGGGAGGCGGCCGGGGTGAGCGGTCCCGATGTGGACGGTGCGGGCGAGGAGTCGCCGGTGCCGAGCGGGTCGCCGTCGGCCTCCGGGACACCGCCCGCCGACCCGTCGACGGGCGGGGGCGGCGGGAGCGCGCCGAAGCCGGGCGGCCAGGTGCCCGGCGGGGTCGGCGATGGCGTGGGTATGCCGAGCGAGCCGGCCGGTGAGCCCAGCCCGCCGGTGGACCCCCCGGACCCCTCGCCCACACCGACCGAGGAGCCGAGCCCGACCCCGAGCCCGGAGCCCACGCCCGACCCCTCCGGCTCGCCGACCGCGAGCCCCGGGGCCGACACCCACATGGGTGCGATGAGGGCGGCGGACGGGCCGGGAGGCCCGGCGGAGCCGGAGGCATCACCGCAGGTCGGACCGGTGTGACGGAGTCCGGTTTGCCATAGGTGGGGGAGGGTGCGTATGGTGGTAGATCGTTTGATCCCATTGCCCGGCGCCGACACAGAAGAGCGCCGCGTGGCGCGTACTCTCCCTAGCCGTGGCTGGACCGCATTGAGGCGGTCGATTTGCGAATTTCACGGAGTTGACGGGCGCGTGCCGAGACTCCGGAAGGTTTCGCATTTCGCATGTCCATTTTCAGTTCTGACCACGCCGTCCTGCCCGAGAACGACGAGATCGTCGAGGCCGTAGAGGCCACCGAGATCGTCGAGACCGAGGCGTCCGACGTCACCGAGGCCACCGAGGCCTCGGACGCCGCCGAGGCCGAGTCCTCCGAGCCCACCGTCACCTTCGCCGACCTGGGCCTGCCCGAGGGCGTCGTGCGCAAGCTCGCGCAGAACGGCGTGACCACCCCCTTCCCGATCCAGGCGGCGACCATCCCGGACGCCCTGGCCGGCAAGGACATCCTCGGCCGCGGCCGTACCGGCTCCGGCAAGACCCTCTCCTTCGGTCTGCCGACGCTGGCCCAGCTGGCCGGCGGCCACACCGAGAAGAAGAAGCCCCGCGCGGTCATCCTCACCCCGACCCGTGAGCTCGCGATGCAGGTCGCGGACGCCCTCCAGCCGTACGGCGACGTGCTCGGCCTGAAGATCAAGGTCGTCTGTGGCGGTACGTCCATGGGCAACCAGATCTACGCCCTGGAGCGCGGCGTCGACATCCTCGTCGCCACCCCGGGCCGTCTGCGCGACATCATCAACCGCGGTGCCTGCTCGCTGGAGAACGTCCAGGTCGCGGTCCTCGACGAGGCCGACCAGATGTCCGACCTGGGCTTCCTGCCCGAGGTCACCGAGCTGCTCGACCAGGTTCCCCAGGGCGGCCAGCGCATGCTCTTCTCCGCCACCATGGAGAACGAGATCGGCACGCTGGTCAAGCGCTACCTGAACAACCCGGTCAGCCACGAGGTCGACAGCGCCCAGGGCAACGTCACGACCATGTCGCACCACGTCCTCGTCGTGAAGCCGAAGGACAAGGCGCCGGTCACGGCCGCGATCGCCGCCCGCAAGGGCCGCACGATCATCTTCGTCCGCACCCAGCTGGGCGCGGACCGCATCGCCGAGCAGCTCGTCGAGGCGGGCGTGAAGGCGGACGCGCTGCACGGCGGCATGACGCAGGGTGCCCGTACCCGCGTGCTCGCCGACTTCAAGGACGGCTACGTCAACGCGCTGGTCGCCACCGACGTCGCCGCCCGCGGTATCCACGTCGACGGCATCGACCTGGTCCTGAACGTGGACCCGGCCGGCGACCACAAGGACTACCTGCACCGCTCGGGCCGTACCGCCCGTGCCGGCCGTTCGGGCGTCGTGGTGTCCCTGGCCCTGCCGCACCAGCGCCGTCAGATCTTCCGCCTGATGGAGGACGCGGGCGTGGACGCCTCGCGTCACATCGTCGGCGGCGCGGGCGCGTTCGACCCGGAGGTCGCCGAGATCACCGGTGCGCGTTCGCTCACCGAGGTCCAGGCCGACTCCGCGAACAACGCCGCCAAGCAGGCGGAGCGCGAGGTCGCCGACCTCACCAAGCAGCTGGAGCGTCTGACGCGCCGTGCCGCAGAGCTCCGCGAGGAGGCCGACCGTCTGGTCGCCCGTTCCGCGCGTGAGCGGGGCGAGGACCCGGAGGCCGCTGTCGCCGAGGTGACGGAGGCCGCCGAGGCCGAGGTCGCCGCGGCCGTGGTCGCGTCCGAGCCGGTCCAGGAGCGCCGCGAGGAGCAGCGCCCGGCGTTCCGCGACGAGCGGGGCAACTACGAGCGCCGTGACCGCGGTGGAGACCGCGGCGACCGCGGCGGCTTCCGTCGTGACGACCGCGGTGGTGACCGCGGTGGTGACCGTGGTGGCTTCCGCCGTGACGACAACCGGGGTGGTGGCTTCCGCCGCGACAACGACCGTCCGTCCGGTGGCTTCCGCCGTGACAACGACCGTGGCGACCGTGGCGGCTTCCGTCGTGACGACCGTCCCTCGGGCGGCTTCAACCGCGACGACCGTGGCGGCCGTTCCTTCGAGCGTCGTGACAACGACCGTCCGTCCGGTGGCTTCCGTCGTGACAACGACCGTGGCGACC
>NZ_JBHUYJ010000072.1:9355-39319 GCF_042668715.1 Streptomyces sp. NPDC057271 | reverse complement strand
TCAAGCCCACCTCCTCGCACTACTCGGCATCGACGAAACCCGCCCCCGCTGGCTGGACACCTGAAACACCATGTGCGAAGTCCGGGCCTAGAGGTGCGGCAGGATCGCGGGCATGAGGTCCTGGAACGTCCGGCCGTTGGCCGGGTTGCCGAGGGCCGTCATCTTCCAGCCGGAGCCCGCCCGGTGCACCTTCGCCATGATCTGCGCGGTGTACTGGCCGCCGCCGTCCAGGGTGTAGCGCGCGAGCTCCTGGCCGGTGGTCTCGTCGACGATCCGGCAGAAGGCGTTCTGCACCTCCTGGAACGTCTGTCCGGTGAAGGAGTTCACCGTGAAGACGATCTGGTCGATGTGGACCGGCACGCGCTGGAGGTCGACGAGGATCGACTCGTCGTCGCCGCCCTGACCGGCGCCGCCCACCAGGTTGTCGCCGGTGTGCCGGACCGAGCCGTCGTCGCTCACCAGGTGGCGGAAGAAAACCACGTCCACCGGCTGCTTGTCGGCGAAGAGCACCGCGGAGGCGTCCAGGTCGACCTCGCGCGTACGCGAACCGAACAGGCCGCGCCGGGGCGCCGCCTGCCAGCCGAGCCCCATCCGTACGGACGACAGGTCGCCCCCGCCCTGCTTCTCCAGGCTGATGGCCTGACCCTTGGTCATGTTGACCGTCACGCGCTGTCCCCTCTCCTAGCGATCCCCGCGGCCGCCTCGCTGTGCGTGCGGTTTCCCAGCACCCTACGCAGCGGCAGTGACAACGCAGCAGACCTGGCCGCGTTTTGTGTCGGTCTTGCAACACACCGGACGGGCGAGCGGCCGGGACGTCAGGCGAGTCCCGCCTCCTTCATCTGGCGCAACTCCTTCTTCAGCTCTCCCACCTCGTCACGGAGCCGTGCGGCCACCTCGAACTGCAGCTCCGCCGCGGCGGCCCGCATCCGGTCGGTCATCTCCTCGATGATCGCGGCCAGTTCGGTCGCCGGGCGGTCGCCGAACTCGACCGTGGAGCCCGCCCTGCCGCCCTTGGCCCTGCCCTTCGTCGAGTGCGCGGCGAGCGAGGGGACGGGTGCCTTGGCGCCCTTGCCGTCCTTCGCCTGCCGGTAGCCGGTGCCGAGCAGCTGCTCGGTGTCGACCTCCTCGCGGGCGATGGTGGCCACGATGTCGTTGATCTTCTTGCGCAACGGCTGCGGGTCGATGCCGTTGGCGGTGTTGTACGCGATCTGCTTCTCGCGGCGCCGGTTCGTCTCGTCGATGGCCTTCTCCATGGCCGGCGTGACGGTGTCCGCGTACATGTGGACCTGTCCTGAGACGTTGCGCGCCGCGCGGCCGATGGTCTGGATCAGCGAGGTGCCGGAGCGGAGGAAGCCCTGCTTGTCGGCGTCGAGGATGGCGACGAGCGACACCTCGGGCAGGTCGAGGCCCTCACGGAGCAGGTTGATGCCGACCAGGACGTCGTACTCGCCGGCCCGCAGCTCGCGCAGCAGCTCGATACGGCGCAGGGTGTCCACGTCGCTGTGGAGGTAGCGGACCTGGATGCCGAGCTCCAGGAAGTAGTCGGTGAGGTCCTCCGACATCTTCTTGGTGAGTGTGGTCACGAGGACCCGCTCGTCCCGCTCGGTCCGCAGCCTGATCTCGTGGACCAGGTCGTCGATCTGGCCCTCGGTGGGCTTGACGACGACCTCGGGGTCGACCAGGCCGGTGGGGCGGATGATCTGCTCGACGAAGCCGTCGCCGCGCGACAGTTCGTACGTCCCGGGGGTGGCCGAGAGGTAGACGGTCTGACCGATCCGCTCCTGGAACTCCTCCCACTTCAGCGGGCGGTTGTCGAGCGCCGAGGGCAGCCGGAAGCCGTGGTCGACCAGGGTCCGCTTGCGGGAGGCGTCGCCTTCGTACATCGCTCCGATCTGCGGAACGGTGACGTGCGACTCGTCGATGACGAGCAGGAAGTCCTCGGGGAAGTAGTCGAGGAGCGTGTTGGGCGCGGAGCCGGGCTCGCGGTCGTCGAAGTGCATCGAGTAGTTCTCGATGCCGGAGCAGGAGCCGATCTGGCGCATCATCTCGATGTCGTACGTGGTGCGCATGCGCAGACGCTGGGCCTCCAGCATCTTGCCCTGCTTCTCCAGCTCGGCGAGCCGGGTCTCGAGCTCGCGCTCGATGCCGTTGACCGCCTTCTCCATGCGCTCGGGTCCCGCCACGTAGTGGCTGGCGGGGAAGACGTACAGCTCGCGGTCCTCGCTGATGACCTCGCCGGTCAGCGGGTGGAGCGTGGAGAGCGCCTCGATCTCGTCGCCGAACATCTCGATGCGGACGGCGAGCTCCTCGTAGACCGGGAAGATCTCGATGGTGTCGCCGCGGACCCGGAAGGTGCCCCGGGTGAACGCCAGGTCGTTGCGCGTGTACTGGATGTCGACGAAACGGCGCAGCAGCTGGTCGCGGTCGATCTCCTCGCCGACCTTGAGCGGGACCATCCGGTCCACGTACTCCTGGGGCGTGCCGAGGCCGTAGATGCAGGAGACGGAGGCGACCACGACCACGTCCCTGCGGGTGAGCAGCGAGTTCGTCGCGGAGTGGCGGAGCCGCTCGACCTCCTCGTTGATGGAGGAGTCCTTCTCGATGTAGGTGTCCGACTGCGGGACGTACGCCTCGGGCTGGTAGTAGTCGTAGTACGAGACGAAGTATTCGACCGCGTTGTTCGGCAGGAGCTCGCGGAACTCGTTGGCCAGCTGGGCGGCCAGCGTCTTGTTCGGCGCCATCACCAGGGTGGGGCGCTGCAGCTTCTCGATCATCCACGCGGTGGTCGCGGACTTTCCGGTGCCGGTCGCGCCGAGCAGGACGACGTCCTTCTCGCCGGCGCGGACGCGCCGGTCGAGTTCGGCGATCGCCGTCGGCTGGTCGCCGCTGGGCTGGTAGGGGCTGACGACCTCGAAGGGCGCCACCGTACGTTCGATCTGGGAAACGGGCCGCATGGAACCACCGTACGACCCCCCACCGACAGTCGGGCGGGGAACGCCTCAGGGCCTGCCCCCAGGGCCCCTTGCTCACCACTCCTGGGAGCGGTGGGCACCCCGTCCCGCGCTGCCGGCGCGGCCGCGGTCCGCGCGACCTCGCCGGCCTCCCCTGACGCCCCTGACTCCGCGGTCGGCGGGCTGCCGGGCCGACCAGTTCGCGGGCTCGCCGTAGGCGGGGGCGCGGCGCTGGGCCGGCACTCCGGGACGGAGCGGACCGTGTGCCGAGGGCCGCTGCCAGTCCGGGTCGCCCATCACGAGCAGCGGGTCGAACATGACGACGACCGCGGCGAGGAGCAGGAAGACGGCCGGGCCGACCAGCATCGGCAGCAGGAGCGAGGTGGCCGTGTCGCCGCCCGTGACGGGGCCGGAGTCGTGCACATGGACGTTGACGGCCGCCATGGCGGTGTAGTGCATACCACTGACGGCGAGGCCCATCACCAGGCTGGCTCCGAGGCTGGCCAGAAATCCATGGACCGAGACGGCCGCCCAGAGCGCGGTGGTGGCCGCGACGACGGCTATCACGACGGAGAGGGCGACGATGGGGGTGTCGTAGTCGATCGTCCCCTGGAACCTCATGCCCGCCATGCCCAGGTAGTGCATGGTGGCGACGCCGAGGCCGGTGATGGTGCCGCCGGTGACGAGGGTGAGCGGGGTGGCTCCGCGGTGGCCGACGATGAAGATGCCGATGCCGACCATCAGGATGGCGACGCCCAGGCTGGCGAAGGTGATGGGCCGGTCGTAGCTGATGGGCGCCTGGCGGACGGAGAAGCCCATCATCGCGATGAAGTGCATCGTCCAGATGCCCGTCCCTATCGCCGTCGCTCCGAGGGCGAGCCAGCCCGCTTTGAAGGTGTCGCGGTGACGCAGGGATCTCGTCGTGCAGCGCAGGCCCAGGGCGCCGCCGAGGCAGGCCATGAGGTAGGCGGCGACCGGGGTGACGAGGCCGTAGCTGAATCCGTCGACCGTGCCCTGCATGAGCGTCTGTACCTCCAGCCGTGGGGCCCATGTCGTCCGAAAACAGTCGGTACCGCTGAGTAGTAGTACTACCGGGGCGAGATTATGGCGCGCGGCGGGCCGTACGACCATGAGGTCCGGGAATTGCCACGGGTGAGACCGAGACGAGACCCGGCCGTGATGGCCGCGATGTCAGTGCCCGGCCGTACCGTGATCGTCATGGACACCACGGTGGAATGGACGGTCGTGCCGAGCGGCATCGGTCCGCTGATGCTCGCGGCGACGGAGCGCGGTCTGGTGAGCGTGGTCTTCCACGCCGACGAGGCGGTTCGGGAGACGGCGGTCGGCCGGCTGGCGGGGCAGCTCGGCGCGGAGCCGGTGGAGAGCGCGTCGGGGCGGCTCGCCGAGCCGATACGGCAGCTCGCGGAGTACTTCGAGGGTGGCCGGCGCGCGTTCGACCTTGCCCTGGACTGGACGCTGACGACGGGCTTCAACCGCCAGGTGCTGCGTGAGCTGGCCGAGGGTGTGCCGTTCGGGACGGTCGTCGGGTACGGGGACCTGGCGAAGCGGGTCGGGCAGCCGGGCGCCGCCCAGGCCGTCGGGGCGGCGATGGGCGCCAATCCGCTGCCCGTGGTGGTGCCGTGCCATCGGGTGGTGGAGAGCGACGGCGGGATCGGTGGCTTCGGGGGCGGACGGGAGACGAAGAGGACGCTGCTGGCCCTGGAGGGCGTACTGCCGCAGCCCCTCTTCTGAGGTGGCGGCGACGGCGTGAGGAGACATCCCGCGAGGCGCCCGCGCGGGTGTGCGGTAGGCCTCCTCGCGGGTTGTGCGGGCGACGTTCTCAAGGGCGGGGTCGGCTGGCACACTCTCGTCAGTGACCAAAGCCCCCGATGCCCCTGACGCCGCACGTCCGGCGGAGATACCCGCCCCCGCCGCCGCACCCGTGCCACCGGCGCTCCGGCGGCGGATCCAGGCCGTGCTGATCGCCACGCAGATCCTCGGCGGACTCGGTATCGCCACCGGCATCGCCCTCGCCGCCGTCCTGGCCAAGGATGTGAGCGGCACGGAAGCCCTGTCGGGCCTCGCCTCGACGGCCACGGTGGCCGGCCCCGCGCTGCTCGCCATGCCACTGGCCGCGCTGATGGGATCACGCGGGCGGCGCCCCGGACTCGTCCTTGCCTATCTGATCGGGGCACTGGGCGCCGGAGTCGCCGTCCTCGGGGCGGTCGTGAACAGCTTCCCCCTGCTCCTCGCGGGCCTGGTCGGTTTCGGCGCCGCCTCCTCGGCCAATCTCGCGGCCCGGTTCGCCGCGGCGGACCTGGCCGAACCGCATCACCGGGGCCGGGCCATCTCCACCGTCGTCTGGGCCACGACGATCGGCGCCGTCCTCGGCCCCAACATCGCCGCGCCGGCCGGGGAGAGCGTGGCCGGACTCGGCATCCCGGCGACGGCCGGCCCCTTCGTCTGGGCGGCCGGCGCGTTCCTGATCGCCGCGCTCGTGGTCGCGCTGCTGCTCCGACCCGACCCTCTGCTCACGGCGCGCGCCCTGGCCGCCCCGGAGGAGGACCAGGGGGCCGAGAGCCGCTCGCTCAGAGCGGGCGTGAGGGCCGTACGGAAGTCCCCGGGGGCCCGCCTCGCACTGGTCACCGTGACCGCCTCGCACACCGCGATGGTCTCGATCATGTCGATGACCCCCGTGGCGCTGAGCCACCACGGTGCCGGCATCCAGCTGATCGGCCTCGTGATCAGCGGACACATCGCCGGCATGTACGCCTTCTCCCCGGTCATGGGATGGCTGTCGGACCGCCTCGGCCGGCTCTCCGTCATCGGCCTCTCGGTCGGACTCCTCTCCCTGGCGGCGCTGCTCGCGGGCACGGCGGGCCCCAGTCACGGGCAGACCGCTGCGGGGCTGTTCGTCCTCGGCCTGGGCTGGTCGGCGGGCCTGGTGTCGGGCTCGGCGCTGCTCACGGACTCGGTTCCGCAGGCCGCGAGGGCTGCGGTACAGGGCCTGTCGGACTTCATCATGAACACCGCGGCCGGCCTCGGCGGCCTGATGGCCGGGCTGATCGTGGCGCGCGCGGGCTACGGCTGGCTGAACCTGGTCGGCGCGTGCCTGCTGCTGCCGATGGCGGCGCTGGCCGCACGCGGAGTGCTGCGACGGGGCTGAGGGGCGGGGGGCTGAGGGGCGGGGGGCTGAGGGCCGGCGGGGCTGAGGGGGCGGCAGGGCTGACGGAGCAGCAGGACCGAGGGAGCGGCGGGGCTGAGGGAGCAGCGGGCGCCAGCAGCTCGCGGCGGCCGAGCCGGTGGCCGACCCGGCAGCCGACCCGCACCGTGCGCCGCGCCGACCGGGCTCTCGACTCCCCCTCCCCGCACCGGATTCAGAGGCTGATGTGGTACGCCTTGCGCAGCGTCTCGTGGACGGTCCAGGTGGTCCGGTCCCCCTCACGCAGCACGCACGCGTCACCGGGCCCGATCTCCAGCGTGGCACCGCCCTCGACGGCGACGGTGGCCCGCCCGCTGACGACGACGAAGAGTTCGTCGGCCTCGGTGTCGGTGACCACTCCGGGGGTGATCTGCCAGATACCGCGCACCTGCTTGCCGTCGGCGGACTCCCAGAGGACCTTGCCGGTCACCTCGGGCGTTCCCGAGACGATCTGGGCGGGGTCGAGCGGCTCGGGGGCGAGCTCGGCTTCGGGGATGTGGACGGCGAACGAGGGCTGGTCATGTGTCGTCATGGCCGGTGACTGTAGCGGGGGCTCCGGGCCGCTTCACCGTCAGGACCAGCTGGAACACTTCCCTCCGCTTCGCCCCTGACCAGCCGACTTCACCGGATCCACGGCCCGCGACGAAATCCGAAGCACCATTGGAGCCAGCGCCGCGCGGGTCCGGCCGGGGCTCCCGGACGAGGCCGCGGGCGGGGTCTCGCGTCCACCCCGGCGCGATCGGGAAGAGGCCGTCGCCGCGCCGGGCGGGAGGGAGCCGACGGTCGGCCACCGATTCCGAAGGAGTGGTCGCGGCGGCCAATCGGCGTACGTCCGGTCGTAGTCGGACCCTCGGACGTCGTACAAGTGGCAGATGGACACTTCGGCCCCCTCGGGGGCGGAACCGCTCATGGGCGCACACTGCCGAGGCCTGTGTCTCGGCGCCGCACGGCTGGAGTACAGGGTCGGCGGGACAACCGGTGGATCGTTGTTCTCGCAGGTCACCGCAGGCGCCTTTGGTGCGCCCAATGTTGGTCGGACGGAATCCTCCGAGCCCTCTGTCACACCTGGCGTGTGCGCGTCAAGCTCGCTCCGTGTCCCCTCCCCCACCCTCGACAGGAGAGTGCGATGCCCGCGTCGTCCTTCACCCCTCGCAAGGCCCCCCGCACCGCCACCGTCCTGACCGCCGCCGCGCTGCTCGCGGTCCTCGCGGCCGCGCCCCCGGCGCAAGCCGCCTCCGAGCCCACGGCCCGTGAGCCGATAGCCCCCGGCGCCTCCTACAAGGCTGCGTACGACACCCTCGGGCCGCAGCGCCTGACCCCGGCCCAGCAGAGACTGAGCGACGCCAAGCAGGCAGCGGCGACCAGAGCGTTCGACGAGGTCCGCACCCGGACCGCGTTCGCCGGCTACAAGCTCTCCGGTGGCGTCCACCAGTCCCAGAAGACCTCGTACTGGTGTGGCCCGGCCACCCTCGTGATCACCCAGTCCGCCGCCGACGAGGTCGCCGGCCGCTCCCAGCAGGACGCGGCGAACCTCCTCAGGACGACCACCAGCGGCACCGCCTGGTACGGCGTCAACATCAACGTGCCCAGCCCTACGGGCTATCCGATGGCCGACGCGCTGAACCACCGCCTTCCCGGGGCCGGCTACGTGCCCCGCGCGCTGCCCTACACCCCGTCCGCCACCGACAAGGCGAACTTCCGGCAGCACATCACCCACAACACCGACCGCGACTACGCGATAGCGGGCAACGCCTGGGAGGTGCCGGGCGGCCCCCACCTCGTGGGCCACCCCAACGTGGAGATATTCCACTGGGTCGCGATCGACGGATACAACACGGACACCGCCGCCGGACAGGTCAACTACCTCGACCCCGTGGGCGGGGTGAGCACGAGCGTGATCTCGTGGGCGGGTTCCGTACCCAAGTCGGCGCGCATCTCGTCCGACACCATCACCACCATCATGGGCGGCCGTGGGTACGTCTGGTAGGTCCTGCTCCCCGGTCGGCGCACGGGCGGCGCTGACCCTGCTGCTGGCGGGCACCCTCGTCGCGGGGTGCTCGTCGACGCGGCACAGCGGCCCGGAACCGACACCCCGCATGTCGTCCGCCCCGGCGCCCCGGCCGACCGCGCTCACCGTCGCGTGCGAGGTGAGGCTGCCCGCGGCCTGGCGCTCCGAGCTCGCCGCGGGCGAACTGCGGGCCCCGGCGGGTGAGCGGGCGATGCTCACCGACACCGGCCCCGGCTGGACGGCCGTCCAGCTCAGCGGCGCCGACCGCAGGCGGGCGGCGCTGGTGGGCGGCGG
Source organism: Streptomyces sp. NPDC057271 (assembly GCF_042668715.1). Taxonomy (NCBI): domain Bacteria; kingdom Bacillati; phylum Actinomycetota; class Actinomycetes; order Kitasatosporales; family Streptomycetaceae; genus Streptomyces; species Streptomyces sp. NPDC057271. The sequence goes on along the minus strand of NZ_JBHUYJ010000072.1, from coordinate 30,864 downwards.
CGGAGCCCCGCGCACCCTGCTGGCGCTCGCCGACCCGGTCGAGCACCAACTGCTCGCAGCCGACTTCGACGGCCGCCGGTGGGCCGCGTTCGCCGTCCTGGAAGGACGGACGCTGGACAGCCCGTGGAGTCTGTACGTGTGGGACGCCGAGACGGGCTCGTCGCGGCGGCTCGCCCGGGCCGACCGGCCGGGCCCGCTCCCCCAGCCCGTCGTCCGCGACGGCACCGTCCACTGGGCGCAGGGGGTCGGAAACGGCAAGGCCACTGTGTACGCGGCCGCTGCCTCGGGCGGCGCCCCCCGCGCCCTGCACACGGGCGTCGTCGACGCGCCCTTCGCGGTGGGCGGACTGCTGGTCTGGCGCGAGTCCACGGGCTCCGGCACCCGGCTGGCCGCCGTCTCGCTCAGGGACGGGCGGCCCGCAGAGCTGCCGGGCCCCCTGGCCGCGCTCCGGGACGTCCGCTCGGTCGTCGCCGACGGCGGAGGGAACGGATCCGGTGGCGGCACGTGGGCCTGGGTGGCGGGCGAGGCCGAGCCGCGCCTGATGGTGTGGCGGGAGGGCGACGCGCGGCCCACGGCGGTCGTCACCACGTCCCCGGCCGTCGACGGCATGGACCAGCTGCGGATCAGCGGCCGCCTGGTCACCTGGCGCACCCCGGAGACGTCGTACGCGCTCGACCTCGGCACGGGCTCGTACACGCGGATCACTCCCGCGTACGGCTACGCGCAGGCCAGGGGCGGGGCGCTGGCGGTCGCGTACAGCGTGGGCGACGCCAAGGCCGACGGCTCCAGGCCGGTGATCCAGGTGGTCGACGCGGCGCGGCTGCCCGCCCTGCCGCGGTGTGGCTGAACCTCGCCACCCAGGTTTGAGTGGTGCGTGAGTGCGCCAGAAATGGGACATGTCCACACAGGTGTACGAAGAGGTGCGGGAGGCGCTCCACGAGGGCCGGCCCGTCGTCGCGCTGGAGTCCACGATCATCGCCCACGGTCTGCCGCGCCCGCGCAATCTGGCCGTTGCAGGAGAGCTGGAGGCCCTGGTGCGGGCGGAAGGCGCCGTGCCTGCGACGATCGCGGTGATCGACGGGGTGGCCCATGTCGGCCTCGACGAGAGCGGGTTAGCCAGGATCGCGGAGGACCCAGCCGTGCGGAAGCTGGGCCACCGCGACCTGGCACCGGCGCTCGCGACCGGGGCGACGGGGGCGACGACGGTCTCCGCGACGGCGTGGCTGGCGGACGCGGCCGGCATCCGGGTCTTCTCGACCGGCGGGCTCGGCGGCGTGCACCGGGAGTGGACCGAGACGCAGGACGAGTCGGCGGACCTGCGGCTGCTCTCCCGGGTCGGGGTAACGGTGGTGTGCGCGGGGGTCAAGTCGATCCTCGACGTCCCCGCGACGCTGCAACGGCTGGAGACCCTGGGTGTGACGGTGGTGGGGTACGGGACGGAGCACTTCCCGGGGTTCTATCTGGCCTCGTCCGGGGAGCCGGTCGACTGGACGCTGCGCACGCCCGAGGAGGTGGCGGGCGTGATACGGGCCCAGGACGCGCTGGGCGGGCCGCGTGGTGCGATGATCGTCGCCAACCCGGTTCCGGTGGCACAGCAGTTGGACCCGGCGCTGCACGACCGGGTCCTCGCCCAGGGCCTCGCGGCGGTGAAGGAGAAGCGGATCACGGGACAGGCCGTGACGCCGTTCCTGCTGGAGTACCTGATGGTGCACACGGACGGGGCGTCCCTGGAGGCGAACCTGGCGGCGGTGCGCGGGAACGTCGGGCTCGGGGCACGGATCGCCGCCGCGTACGCCGGCGTCGGCGTCGGCGCATGAGCGGTCTGCTGGTCGTGGGCGACGTGGTCACCGACATCGTCGCCCGGCACGGGACGCCGCTCGCGCCGGCGACCGACACGGCCGCCGAGATCCGGCGGCTGCCCGGCGGTGCGGGGGCCAACGTGGCCTGTTGGGCGTCGCGTTCGGGCGGTGCGCCGGTGGCCCTGCTCGGCCGGGTCGGCACGGACGAGGCCGGGTGGCACGACAGGGCGCTCCGCCGGGCGGGCGTGCGGCCGATGCTCGTCCCGGACGGCGAGGTCGGCACGGCGACGGTGATATCCCTGGTCGACGCGGAAGCCGAGCGGACGTTCCTGACCGACAGCGGAGCGGCCCTGCGCCTCTCCCCCGCCGACTGGTCCGACGCGTTCCTCGACGGGACGGCTCGTCTCCATCTGTCGGGGTACCTCTTCTTCGCCGAGCCGAGCCGCGCGGCCGTGCTGCGGGCGATGCGCGGCGCGCGGGAAGCGGGGATCCCGGTGAGCGTGGACCCGGCTTCCGCGGGTTTCCTGAAGCAGTTGGGCGCGGAGCGGTTCCTCGCCGCCGCGCACGGGGTGGAGGCGCTGTTCCCGAACGTCGACGAGGCTCTGCTGCTCACGGGGTGCGCCGCGCCGGAGGAGGCGGCCGCGACCCTGAGCCGGGCGTTCCCGCTGGTCGCGGTCACCCTGGGAGCCGGGGGCGCTCTGGTCGCCGAGGCGGGGGCGGTCACGGGCCGTGTCGCGGCTCCGGAGGTGTCGCCGGTGGACTCCACGGGCGCGGGTGACGCGTTCACGGGGGCGTTCCTGGCTGCCCTGCTCTCGGGCGCGGACGCGCGCGAGGCGTCCGAGGCGGGCTGCCGGGCCGGAGCGGAGGCGGTGACCGTGGTGGGCGGGCGGCCGCCGACGGCGCGCCTCTAGGGCAGGTCCTGGCCGGGGAGGCCCGTCCAGGCCGGGTGGCGCGGGTCGTCGGCGCGGACGACCACGTCGGCGGCGTCGGACGGCCCGGTCTCGTTCTCGTACCGCTCGAAGGCGGGCAGGGTCCAGGGCTCCTCGCTGCGGCGGGCGAGGGCTCCGGGCGAGAGGCGCAGATGCACGGTGACGTCGAAGGGGAACCAGTGCCCGAGGAGGAACGGCCCGTGCACCACGAGCACTCCGCCGGGCGGCAGCTCCACGTAGGGGCTGCGGGTGGCGCGGTCGGTGACCGGGTCCCACAGGTCGGGCAGGACGCGCCCGGTGCCGCCTGCCTCCAGGGGTCCGAACACCTCGCGCCACAGCGCGCCGGTGTCGAACCACTCGCCGTAGTACGAGTCGGGGTCCTGCTTCCCGTGCTCGTACCGGAGGGACGCGGGCCGCAGGAATCCTCCCGTTCCGACGACGAGCACGGACCGGCCGCACAGCCGCAGCGCCTCCGCGATCCGCTCCGCGGTCTCCCCGGTCGGCGCCGCGGGCGCGCCGTCGACGGCGACTTTGAGCCATGCGCTCCCATCACCGGGGGTGGCGCCGTCGACATGCGCGGCCAGGGTCTCGGAGAGTCGCTCCCAGGTGATCGCTTCGAATCGCACGGACGTGACCTTGCCATACGCGCACGGCGGTTCGCCGCAGGGGCATCAGCCCTGCGCGCACTCCGGCGCGGGCTCGTCTCCGGAGAGCGGGGCGCCTTCGGCAGCACGTAGGCGACGTAGAGGACGACGGGCTCGGCTCCGATGTTGCGCCCGATGTGCACGCTCCTGCGGCCCGACGGCTCGACGGCCCGACGGCCCGACGAACGCCTTGCCCGCGGAGGTTGCCCCGGCCGAGCAGCCGTCGAGGGTGCGGGTCAGCGTGCCGGACCGGACGACGGCGATGAGCCGGCCGGGGGGGATGGCGCCATCCCGTGGAGCCGCCGGGCGCGGTGGTGACGGGGCGGACGGGCGAGCGATCTCAGCCGGCCGGTACGGTCTGATCGAACCGCGCCCGTCCCGCCGCGACCGCGTCCGCGAAGGTCAGCTCCCCGCCCGCCAGAGCTCGGCAGGTCGCGGTGTCCGTCCGCAGGTGCGCATCCGGATTCTCGGCCGGCCCGTCCGCGTACGAGACGGCCCCGTCGCCCTCGACCCGCACCTGGAACACGCCTTCATCCAGAGTCACTTGCACCACTCCCGTCACCACGCCCTCCAGGGCTCGGAGCAGCGGGATCGCGAACCAGTGGGCGCGTACGGCGTCGGTCGGACGCGGTGCGTCCAGGTCCTGCGCGCCCCACTCCGCCAGGGCCCGCAGGACCGGCAGCAGTGCACGTCCACGCGGGGTGAGCTCGTACACGTACGCCGATCCGGGTGGCGGCAGGCGGCGGCGGGTGACGAGTTCGGCGCCCTCCATGTCCTTGAGACGGCCGGCCAGCATGTCCGTGCTGACGCCCGGGAGATCGGCGTGGAGATCCGTGTAGCGGCGCGGCCCGGCGAGGAGTTCGCGGACGATGAGCAGCGTCCAGCGGTCGCCGACGGCGTCGAGGGCGCGCGCGGAAGCGCAGTACTGGTCGTAGCTCCGGCGGCGCGGCTGTCGTGGCTGACGTGGCATGCGACGCAGTCTAGACAAGTTGTTGGACTTTCCAAGCTCGAACTTGGTAAAACCAAGCATCAATACTTCTGGGGAGGTCGTCGCATGGAGTTCCGGCAGTCGAGCAAGCTGAGCGAGGTCTGCTACGAGATTCGCGGCCCGGTCATCGAGCACGCCAACGCCCTGGAGGAGGCGGGCCACAGCGTCCTGCGCCTCAACACCGGCAACCCCGCGCTCTTCGGCTTCGAGGCGCCTGAGGAGATCGTCCAGGACATGATCCGGATGCTCCCGAAGGCTCACGGCTACACGGACTCCCGCGGCATCCTCTCCGCCCGGCGCGCCGTCGCCCAGCGCTACCAGGCCATGGGCCTGCCCCAGGTCGACGTCGACGACGTCTTCCTCGGCAACGGCGTATCCGAACTGGTCTCCATGGCCGTCCAGGCACTCCTCGAGGACGGCGACGAGGTACTGATCCCCGCCCCCGACTTCCCCCTGTGGACGGCGGTGACCACCCTCGCGGGCGGAAAGGCCGTGCACTACCTCTGCGACGAGTCGGCCGACTGGTACCCGGACCTCGACGACATGGCGGCGAAGATCACCGACCGCACCCGGGCCGTCGTGATCATCAACCCCAACAACCCCACGGGCGCGGTCTACCCACGGGAGATCGTCGAGGGCATCCTCGACCTCGCCCGTCGCCACGGGCTGATGGTCTTCGCCGACGAGATCTACGACCAGATCGTCTACGACGAGGCCGTGCACCACCCGGCCGCCTCCCTCGCCCCGGACCTCGTCGTGCTCACCTTCGGCGGGCTCTCCAAGACGTACCGCGTGGCGGGGTTCCGCTCCGGCTGGCTGGTCGTCAGCGGCCCGCAGCAGCACGCGAAGAACTATCTGGAGGGGCTGACCATGCTCGCCTCCATGCGGCTGTGCCCGAACGCCCCCGCCCAGTACGCCATCCAGGCGGCGCTCGGCGGCCGGCAGTCGATCCACGAACTCACCGCCCCGGGCGGCAGGCTCCACGAGCAGCGCGACAAGGCCTGGGAGAAGCTCAACGAGATCCCCGGCGTCTCCTGCGTGAAACCGAAGGGCGCGCTCTACGCCTTCCCGCGCCTCGACCCGAAGGTGCACAGGATCCACGACGACGAGAAGTTCGTCCTCGACCTGCTGCTGCGCGAGAAGATCCAGGTGGTCCAGGGCACCGGCTTCAACTGGCCGCGGCCGGACCACTTCCGGATTCTGACCCTGCCGTACGCCGACGACCTGGACGCGGCGATCAGCCGCATCGGCCGCTTCCTGAGCGGCTACCGGCAGTAGGGCCACCCGACCCCTGCGCCGGCCCGTGACGTGGGCCTCGCGGACGGACGGGAGTGGGAGCCGTGAAGCGACGGTCCTCGGCGCCGCTGCCGGGCCGTGTGCGCCGGGTACCGCGGCAGACCGGGAGCGCCACCGGTGTCGCGCTCGGCGGCAGCCTGCTCGCCACCGCCGAGGGCGGTGCGGGGCTGCGCGTCGGCATGGCCGTCGGCCCGCTCGCCTATCTGACCGCCGCCGTCCTCGCCTGGCTCTGCGTACCGGCGAAGTCCGGTACGACGTAGCGCGTCACGGCTCCGGAAGAGGGAGCGGGTCCGAGGGCGTAGCCTGCCCCCGGACCCTGTTCGATGCCACTCACATCACACGCCGGCACACTTGAGGACCCGGGTCAGTCGTCATTGCGTCGCGTCCTGCCGTTGGACCACCGCCGATCGAGCTCGGCGGACCAGATTCGAACTGGCATTTCGACGCACCAGGGCCCGGGCCCGGTCGATCCGGCGATGAGCGGCGAATGCTGAGTCTGGAGCAATAGTCTGAGATTGATCGCGGTCTGCCTCTGCCTGGTTGGGCCATCCCGGCAGGAGAGTGCCGGGAGGAGGACTCGAACCTCCACTGGAACCGCGGGTTCACGACAAGCTTCAGCTTCAGCTTTGCGCTCCTCGCGCACCCCGGCCGTCTTCTGCGGCCGGGGAGTTCATGGGTGTCCCCGCTACCCGAAGAGGTAGCCGAAGACGGCGTCGCCGACACGCTGGTCGGTGACCTCGGCGCTGTTCGCCTCCTCACGGGCGAACTTCACGGCCTGCTGGAGCTTCTCCACCCGCTCCAGGAGCTCGTTCACCCGCCGGGCGGGCAGGGCGCCGGAGAACTTCACGGTGGTCCAGTAACCGACCGGCACGTCCTCGTAGTACACCTCGACCTGCGCCGGGTGCTTGTCCGTCGCCTCCGCCTTGACGTGGTTGCGCGGCACCTTCTTCGTCCGGACCGTCCGCACGACCTCGGTCTTCCACGCGTCGGTCGACGGGTCCTGTGTCCACGACTCGGCCGCGTCGAGGACCGGCAGCTTGCGCACGAAGGTGTTGATGTCCGTCAGTTGCTTCTCCAGGAAGAGGAGGTACGCGACGGGCACCCGGCTCACCAGGACACGCCCGTCGACCGTGATGTCGGCGCGCGCCTCGCAGTTGGCCCAGTCCTTGGTGGCGGTCACATCGAACAGCCTCGTCAACGCCCGCGCGGTGTCGCGCAGTACGTCCTCGGCCTTCACCTGTACCAGCGTGGACTCGGGCGGAAGCTGTTCGCCCTCCTCGTCCTTCGGCTGGTACGTCCGGGAGATGCCGGCGAGCAGGGCGGGCTTCTGCAGCCCGTGGTGCGCCGACGTGAGGTCCTGCTGCGCCCTGGACTTGACGCCCTTCTCCACTGCGATGATCTGATTGAGTTTCGTTGCCACGCGACGGACCCTAACCGGGGCCGGGGTGGTGAATCGAACGATTATCGGGGCCACTTGAGCGTGCGGAGGAGCGACCGGGGCATGGAGACGGCACTGATCGCCGTGGCGGGAACCCTGCTGGGTGTGATCGCCACGCACTGGTTCGAGAGCCGGGCCGCCGAGCGTACCGCGGCGCTCGCCCGCGACGAGCAGCTGCGGCAGGAACGTATCGCGGCCTACAGCGCCTTCGCGGGAGCGGTCGTCGACTACCGGCGCAGCCAGAACGACCGCTGGTTCCGCGCCGTGCAGGATCCGGACTCGGACCGGGCTGAGGAGTCGCGCTACGCCTCGTACCGTCAGCGCACGGCCACCCGCCAGGCGCTCTTCCGCGTCCAGTTGGTCTGCGGCGACGCGGACACCCGCCGCCTGGCCGAGCATGCCTTCGAGATGACCAACTGCATGCACGAGGCGACCGGCGAGGAGGACCGCGCCCACCGCTCACGGGAGGCGAAGGAGACGCTCGACCGATTCATCGCCGCCGCCGCTCCCGGCCTGCGCTGAGGGGGACGTCGTGGACCTGGTCGCACCCGTCGTCGTCGAACCGCTCAAGCGGCGCCGCTGCTCGGAGTGCCGTCAAGGGCCCCTGGAGCGGATGATCGTCGAGTTCAACGCGCCCGTCTGCCTCGACTGCGCCGACCTGGGCCATCTGGTGTTCCTGCGCCGAGGGGACACCGCCCTGACCCGCCGGGCGCGGGAGGGCAGCACGCTGTGGGCGGTGGTCGTACGCCACAACCGGCGCCGCACCCGGTACGAGCGTCAGGGCCTCCTCGTCGAGGAGGCCGCGCTCGCCCGGGCGGAGGCGGCCTGTCTGGCGGACGCGGAGGCGCGGGCGAGGCGTCGGGTCCGGGACGCGGCCCGACGCGCCGAGCGCGACGCGGAGGTCACGGCGGCGCTGGAGGCCGAGATCCTGCGGCTCTTCCCGCACTGCCCGCTGGACCGGGCCGCGGAGATCGCGGCCCATGCCTCCCACAAGGGCAGCGGCCGGGTGGGACGTACGGCGGCGGGACGGGCGCTCGACCGGGGCGCGGTCACGGCCGCGGTGCGGGCCGCCGTACGGCATGTCGACACCGAGTACGACTCGCTGCTCATGCGCGGTGTCCCCCGGCACCAGGCCCGGACGAGGGTGGCACCCGCCATCGAGACGGTGCTTCGGGCCTGGCGCCCCGGGTGAGGACGGGAAGGAACCGCGCGGAGGGCCTCAGACCTGCGCGCCCATGCCGCGCGCCCGGCGGTACAGGAGTGCGCCGCCGAGCAGCAGGGCCGCACCGGCCGGGGCCGCGTAGCCGACGAGCTCCGAGCCCGTGCTGGCGAGCGCGACCGAGCTGGTCTGTGGGCGGGGTGCGGGGGCGGACTCCGCGGTCTCCGTCTCGGGGACCGGAACGGGGTTGTTCCGCGTCGGCGTGGGCTTGGGCTCCTCGCCCGGCTCCCCGGGCTGGGACGGGCCGTTGACCGAGGTGTTGCCGAACACCGGGTTGCCGATGCCGACGACGTTGACGGAGTTGCCGCTCACGTTGACCGGGAGGTCGACGGGCAGCTGGAGTCCGTTGCCGGAGAGCACGCCGGGCGAGCCGTGGGCGTGGCCCTCGGCGGTGGCCCCGCCCCCGTTGGACGAGCCGCCGTGAGAGCCCTCGTGGGACGAGCCGCCGTGGCCGCCGCCCTGCTGCCCGCCGCCGGGCTGCCCGCCGCCGGGCTGGCCGCCGCTGCGCGGGGTGCCGGGCAGGTCCTTGTGGGCCCTGCCGGGGCCGTCGGCGTCCGAGCCGTAGCCGCCGGACGCACTCGTGTTCGCACAGCGGTTGCCGACGGCCGGGTTGAGCAGTCCGACGACGTTGACGGTGTTTCCGCAGACGTTGACCGGGGCGTGCACCGGCAACTGCACGGTGTTGCCGGAGCCGACGCCCGGTGAACCGACAGCGGCGCCCTGTGCACCGGAGTCGGCGTGCGCGGCGCCCGCCGAGAGCGCGAGCGCGCCACCCGTGACCATCAGTGTGGCCAGACCACTTCGGCGAATGTGCCTCATGGCTTCCTGCCTTCCGGAGGTGTTCACGGGCATCCGCCCGTACCGCAATTAACGCGATTCGGGCGATGCCGGATCAGGCCGTTGGCGGGTTTCACTCCATCGAGTGGGAATGGCTTCGAACGGACGGGGCATGGTGGGCCTGTGCGGGCCCCGCTCCGGCGGTCAGTGGCCCAGCAGATCGGTGAGCGCGCCGACCGGGTCGGCGTCGGGTGTGCCGCGGGGCCACCAGTCCTCACGGTCGGCGTCCGACTCGTAGCCGTACCAGAGTCCGTCGCGGCCGAAGCGGAGCTGCAGGGAGCGGGTCGACAGACGGTTGCGCCAGGGGCGGAAGGCCGGGAAGTCGGCGGCGAGCAGCGCCGGGCGGGCGCGGTCGAAGGGCCCCGCGGGCGGGTCCCAGGGCTCTTCGAGGACGGTGAGTCCGGCGGCTCCGCCCTGGCGCCATGCCGCGACGGCGCGGGCCAGGTCGGTGGGGGTGCGGTCCAGGGCGTAGGCGAGGTCGCGGTAGAGCGCCCGGGTGGAGGCGGTGAGTCCGGAGCCCGGGTGGCCGGCGGCCAGCCGCACGGCGTCCTGCCAGGGGGTGAGCGCGGCGACGGGGTCGTGCCCGGTGGTCAGGAAGGTGTGGGCCCGGGCCGCGGCCTCCGTGGCGAGCAGGTCCAGGGCGAGCGGAGCGAGAGGGGGGTACCCCCGGCCGGAGGCCGGGGGAGGATCGGGCGTGCGGGGGTCCGGCGGGTACGCGGGCGGACGGCCTGGCCGGGCGGGCGCGGGAAAGGGCGGCGGCAGTGACGGCAGGGCATGACCGGGGTGGGGGGCGAGCGCGGTGCGGGCCGGGACCGTGGCCATCGGGGGCGTCGCCGCCGTCTTCTCCGCGGCGGAGCGTGCCGCGTTGCGCTGGGTGAGGGCGGCGAGGATCTCCTGCTCACCGCGCCCCCTCATCAGGAAGAGGACGAACGGGTCCTCGTCGAGGAGCCGCGCCGACTGGTAGCAGAGGGCGGCCGCGTGTTTGCAGGGGAACCCGTCGTCCGGGCAGGAGCAGTCGGGGACGAGGTCTCCGGGCGCGGGCAGCAGACCAGTGACGGCCTCCAGGGCGTGCGGGACGTCCTTGTCGAGCAGGGCGGCGATGTGGTCGGGCCGCGCGGCGACCTCGTCGAGGAACCGCTCCCAGCCGTCGTCGCCGAGGGTCCGCAGCCGGATCTCGGTGCGGTACGGACGGGGGCGCGTGCCGTGGACGTAGGCGATGACCCGGCCGGGGGTGACCGTGATGGCGTCGACATGCCCGCGCCCCGCGTACGCCTTGCCGCGCGCCAGCCGCGCCGGGTCGAGGGCGGTGTCCTCAAGGGCCTCCACCCAGGCGTTGCCCCACCAGGTGGCGGCGAAGCGTCCGTCCGGCGCCTCGCGCGGGGCGAGGGCGGGGAACGTACGGCGCAGGTCGTCGTGGCGCGGGCCGGCGAACCTCCCGCCGGCGGATCGGCGGGCGGGGCGCGGTGAGGAGCCGGAGCGCCGGTTCATGCCGGCCTCCTCAGGGACACCAGGTCCGCCAGCTCGCGGTCGGTCAGCTCGGTCAGCGCGGCCTCCCCGGAGCCGAGAACGGCGTCGGCCAGGGCACGCTTGGCGCGCAGCATCTCCGCGATGGTGTCCTCCACCGTGCCCTCGGCGATCAGCCGGTGGACCTGGACGGGCTGGGTCTGTCCGATCCGGTAGGCCCGGTCGGTGGCCTGCTCCTCGACGGCCGGGTTCCACCAGCGGTCGAAGTGGACGACATGGCCGGCGCGGGTCAGGTTGAGCCCGGTGCCCGCCGCCTTCAGAGACAGCAGGAAGACGGGCACGTCACCAGACTGGAAGCGGTCGACCATCCGCTCGCGCTCGGCCACCGGCGTTCCGCCGTGGAGCAGTTGGGCGGGGATCGCCCGGGCCGCCAGATGGTCGGCGAGCAGCCGGGCCATGGAGACGTACTGGGTGAAGACGAGCACCGAGCCGCCTTCGGCCAGGATCGTGTCGAGGAGTTCGTCGAGCAGGGCGAGCTTTCCGGAGCGGCCGGCGAGCCGGGCCGTGCCGCCGCCCCTGGCTGTGTACTCCTTCAGGTACTGGGCGGGGTGGTTGCAGATCTGCTTCAGGGAGGTGAGCAGCTTCATGACGAGTCCGCGGCGCGCCATGCCCTCCGCGCCCTCGATCTGGGCCATGGTCTCCCGGACGACCGCCTCGTAGAGCGAGGCCTGCTCGCGGGTGAGGGCCACGGGGTGGTCGGACTCGGTCTTGGGAGGCAGCTCGGGGACGATGCCGGGGTCGGACTTGCGGCGGCGCAGCAGGAAGGGTCTGACGAGCCGGGCGAGGCGCTCGACGGCCTCCTGGTTCTCGATCTCCTCGCTGTTCTCGACGGCGCGCGCGTGGCGGGACCGGAAGGCCTTGAGGGAGCCGAGGAGGCCGGGGGTGGTCCAGTCGAGCAGGGACCACAGCTCGGAGAGGTTGTTCTCCACTGGGGTGCCGGTGAGGGCGACGCGGGCGGCCGTGGGGATGGTACGCAGCGCCTTGGCGGTGGCGGAGAAGGGGTTCTTGACGTGCTGGGCCTCGTCGGCGACGACCATCCCCCACTCCTGTTCGGCCAGGCGGCGGGCGCTGGTGCGGAGGGTGCCGTAGGTGGTGAGGACGAATCCGGCGGTGCCGGATTCCGGGACGAGTCCTTCGAGGGAGCGGTCGGCGCCGTGGAAGCGGCGCACGGGGAGGCCGGGGGCGAAGCGCTGGATCTCCCGCTGCCAGTTGCCCAGCAGGGAGGCGGGACAGACGACCAGGGTGGGGGCGCGGCGGGCGCGGCGCAGATGGAGTGCGATCAGGGTGACGGTCTTGCCGAGGCCCATGTCGTCGGCGAGGCAGCCGCCGAGGCCGAGCGAGGTCATCAGGTCGAGCCAGGCCAGTCCGCGCAGCTGGTAGTCGCGCAGGGTGGCGTCCAGTCCGGCGGGTGCCTCGACCTCCTCGGGACCGGCGACGAGCCGGTCCCGGAGTGTCGCGAGGGCGCCCACGGGCACGGCGCGGACGGTCTCGCCGTCCACCTCGGCCGTACCGCTGAGGGCGACGGCGAGCGCGTCGACGGGCTCCAGGAGGCCGAGTTCGCGCTTGCGGGCCTTGCGGACCAGGTCGGGGTCGACGACCACCCACTGGTCGCGCAGCCGCACGATGGGCCGGTGGGACTCCGCGAGGGCGTCCATCTCACGCTCGGTGAGCGGGTCGCCGTCGAGGGCCAACTGCCAGTTGAAGCGGAGCAGTTCCTCACTGTCGAAGAACGCCGTGCCGTCGGTGGCCGAGCCCGGGGCGCTGACCGGCGGCCGTACGACGGCGGAGGCGCTGAGCGAGCGGGCCAGCTCACGGGGCCAGTGGACGGCCACCCCGGCGTCCGCCAGGCGTGCGGCGGCGGGGCCGAGGAGCTCGTACAGCTCGTCCTCGGTGAGGGCGAGGACGTCGGGGACGTCCCGCTCCAGGAGCCCGCCGAGCGGGGGCCAGACGCGGGCCGCACGGCGCAGTGCGAGGACGGCGTCGACGCGGGCCCGCGGTCCGAAGAGTTCGTCGCCGTCGCCCGCCCAGAGTGCGGCGGCGTCGATGACGAGGGTGGGGTCGGCGAGGCTGTGGACCTGGAGGAGGGCCGCGGCGGCGCGGCGCTCGTCACCGCCCTCCTCGGCGACGTCGAAGAGTTCGTATCCGCTCAGGTCGAGCCGGAGCGAGACCCGGACCCCGGCGTCCATGCCGGCCGCCGCCTCGGCCGCCCAGGCACGTGCGTGGGGCAGGTGCTGTGCGGCGCGCGCGGCGAACGGCTCACCGGCCGCGTGGGCCGCGGCGGGGGTACGGGGCAGGGTGTCGGCGACGGCGTCGAGGAAGGCCCGCACGAGCGCCTCCGGGTCGGGCAGCTGGAGCGGACCGCGGCCGGGGACGGGCACCGCGTGGGCCTCGGGTGGCATGGCGGCGGCGACCGCCCTCAGATGGGCGATGTCGTCGGCGTCCAGCGGCCCGGCCCGCCAGGCGTCCAGGTCGTCGGCGGTGAGACCCGGCAGCAGCCGGCCCCGTGCGGCGAGATGCAGGGCGTGCAGGGCAGCGGCGCCCCAGCAGGCGGTCGCGGGATGGGCGTCCGGACGGTGGCGGGCGGCGACCAGGTGCGGCAGCGCCTCGGCGACCCCGAGGATCACCGCGGGGACCGTGCGGCTGCGGACTCCGGCGCCGTGCCGCCGTACGACGGTGAGCTCGGGTCCGCCGGCCGAGCCGTCGCCCTCGTCCGGCCTGCCCGTGTCCCCGGCGCCTTCCGGCGCCTCGTCCCCCCGGCCGACCCGTGCGGGCTCGGGCAGCGCGGGCAGCGCGCCGCCGTCCGGCGCCCAGAAGGCGACCCGCCCCTCCCGGGGCAGCGAGGCCGGGAGGAAGACGGCGGCACAGGTATGCCAGGTGTGCTGGGTCATGGCGCCGGTCACCTCCCGTTGCGCGACGGATTCCTTCTGGATCTCCGACCTTACGGGTGGGGTCTGACAACGGGCCCTCGCGCCGCTTCCCCCGGGCGGACCAGCAGCGGATGACAGCCCGCCCCGCAGGCGGCAGGGTGACGTGAACAGGGCTTCTGCCGCCTTCGCCCGACAGACGAGGAACCCCCATGTCCGTTCATCGGCGTATCGGCACCGCCGCCGGGGCCGCGCTCCTGACGCTCACCGTCGCGGGCTGCTCCGGTCTCGGCCGCACCGCGGTGGGCACGCTCACCTACGACACCGAGCGCGAGGTCGTCATCACCGTGACGAGCCCTTTGGTCACCGGCTGCCACCGGCTCGCCCCGTCCGGCGTGACGAGGGTCGAGAACCGCACGCTGCTGGACCTGAGGCTGTACACGAACAGGCAGTGTCAGGGCGACTACATCTACATCGCCACCAACACGAGCGACATCATCGCGCCGGACACCCTCCCCTGGCGTAGCTACAGCGTCGTCCACTAGCCGCGGCCACGCCGAGCGCCTCACACCCGGCGACGGATCCGCGCGAGAAGTTCCGTGGTCCGGTCGCGACGGGTCCAGGCGACCACGACGAGGGGTACGGCGAAGAGGACCGGCGTCAGGGCGTTCTGGCCGTCGAACACGGTCAGCTGGGTGACGCACGCCCCGATCATCAGGCCGATCAGCGCGGTCGCGGCAGCGCTGGAGAGGATCGGGATCACCAGCGCCACGGCGCCGGCCAGCTCCAGGGCACCGACGGTGTACATCAGCCAGTCGCCCCAGCCGATCCGGTCGAAGGCCTCGGCGGCCGACCAGTGTCCGACCAGCTTCGGCGAGGCGCTCGGGATCGCGAAGAAGAGCGCGAGGAGGATCTGCAGGACCCGTACGGAGATGTCGGCGCGGCGGCTCAGGCGCCCCTTCCGCACGGTGGCCCCGGAGGCGACGGTGACGGGTGCGGTGTCGGTGGTCATGGGTGATCCCCCTGCTGTCGGCGATGCGTTCGCTGTCACAGGGGTAGACGGGCGGGGCACCGGAAACTCATCGTCGTCCCGGGGCCCGACGCGAACTTTCTCAACGCGTCTCGGCCCACTCAGCCGCTCACGGGTCGAGCCCTGACCCATGTGCCGTCGTCCGTCAGGACGGCGTCGACCGCGAGCCCCGCCTCGCCCAGGTACCGCTCGAACTCCGCCGCGCTCAGGGGCCGCGAAAGGAACGTCTGGGTCCAGCGCAGATTCGGGAAGACGTACTCCGCGAGAACCGAGTTGACGCCGTCGCCGACCGGGTCCGACGACACGATGCGTACCGTGCAGCCGCCCGGGTCCTCGCGTTCGCGTGGCACCTCCCGATGCCAGCCTTCGCCCTCGCGCTGGATCAGGACGCAGCCGTCGTCGCGGACATGGCGTCTGCAGCTCTCCAGCAGCGCCTGCCGTTCGGTGTGTTCGGCCGTGTGGACCAGGAACGAGGCGAGCATCACCACGTCGAACCGCCGCTCCAGGCGCAGTGATTCGATCGGACTGCACACCGTCTCCACGCCCGGCACGCGCTCCCTGACCGCTTCCAGCATCTCTGCCGACTCGTCCACCGCCGTCACGGCGAACCCCCGCTCGGCCAGAGGCCCCGTCACCCGCCCTGCCCCACAGCCCAGTTCGAGCAGGGAGGCACCGGCCGGCACGGCGGCCTCGATCACATCGGGCTCGCGTCCCACCCCGAGGCGCCGGTAGACGTCGACGGCACAGCCGTCGGGGGTGAGGGCTCCGGGCCCCGTCCCTTGGTGTCCCTCAGGCATCCGTCCGCTCATGCCCAGGAGAACGAAGGTCCTGGGGCGGCCGTTCCCACCGGCGCCCCGACGGCCCGGATGTCGCTCGTTCGAGTGACGTTCGCCCCTGCGCGCAGGGGGTAGACCCTCAGTAGGAGATGCGACCGTCATGCGTACTGGCAGTGAACCGGCGACCGCGCGCAGTGCTCTGCGGATGCGGTTCTGGCTGAGTCTGTGGGGTCTGCTCTGGGCCGCCTTCGGTACGACGGCCTTCGCCCTGGTGGGCAGCCCGGGGTGGGCGGCGGCCTGCGGGGCGCTGTTCGTCGTGGCAGCCGTCGACATGTCGATGGTGCTGCGCCACATCCGTCAGGGGCCGCATTGGCAGCCCGGGCGGGACATCCCGCCGTACGAGCCCGATCACGGCGGCACGGGCCCCCGCCGTCGCCGCTGACACGCGTGGGGCGGTGCGCGCCCCGTGCCGGCGTCAGTCCTCGACGCCGAAGCGGGCCGCCTGAAGGTACTCCGGCCTGGGGTCGAGCGCGGCCGCCAGGCGGAAGTGGCGGGTTGCCTGGTCGGGCCGGCCGGAGCGCTGGAAGGTGCGGGCCAGGGCGAAGTGCGCGAAAGCGTTGTCCGGCTCGCGCTCCAGAACCAGCTCGAACTCCAGCTCGGCCGGACGCAGTTGGGCGGCGGCGAAGAAGGCGCGGGCGCGCAGCAGCCGTGCCGCGGTGTTCTCGGGGTGAGCGGCGATCACCGAGTCGAGCAGTTTCACGGCACCGCGGGGGTCCCGCGCTGCCAGCAGCTGCTCGGCGGCACGGAAGTCGATGACGTGGGTCTCGGGGTTCCTCTCGGCCACGGTGGCATCCTTCCCTTGCTCCGGCGGTTCAACATCGGGCGCGGCAGCGGTATTCCGTGCGGGAACACGATTCCGGCACGGACGGACGCGCCACGGTTCCCGCGGCGGCCCGCCGCGGTCGTGACCGCCGGGGATCCGACCGCCGGGGATCCGACCGCCGCACCCGCGATCCCTACCCCGTCGGAAGCGTGACCGATCGGCTCGGACCTCTCGGCTTTCTAGCGGGTCCCCTCGGCGGCCCGCCGGGTCAGCTCGTCCCAGACCTTGCGTACCTGGGGTTCCAGCGCGTCCAGCGGCCCGTCGTTGTCGATGACCAGGTCCGCGATCGCCCGGCGCTGCTCACGCGTGGCCTGGGCCGCCATCCGGGCTCGCGCCTCGGCCTCCGCCATGCCCCGCAGCCGTACCAGCCGGTCGAGCTGTGTCTCCGGGGACGCGTCGACGACGACCACCAGGTCGTAGAGAGGGGCGAGGCCGTTCTCGGTGAGCAGAGGGACGTCGTGGACGACGACGTCGTCGGGGCCGGCCGCGCTCTCCAGCTCGGCGGAGCGGGCGCCGACCAGAGGGTGGACGATCGCGTTCAGGGCCGCCAGACGGTCGGCGTCGGCGAAGACGACCGAGCCGAGTTTCGGCCGGTCCAGGCTGCCCTTCTCGGTCAGGATCTCCGCCCCGAACGCCTCCACGACGGCCGCGAGCCCGGGGGTCCCGGGCTCGACGACCTCGCGAGCGATCTTGTCGGCGTCGATCAGCACGGCCCCGTACGAGACGAGCAGCCGCGACACTTCACTCTTGCCGGCGCCGATACCGCCGGTCAGGCCCACCTTCAGCATGACCGGCAGCTTAGGACCCGCGGTCCGTCGGCTACGCGTCGCCCTCCCGCTCGGCGAGGAAGCGCTCGAACTCGCGGCCGAGTTCGTCGGCCGACGGCAGGTCGACGGGCTCGGCGACCAGGCTGCCGCGGGTCTCGGCGCCGGCCGCGGCGTCGTACTGGTGCTCAAGGCCCTGGACCAGGGCCGTCAGCTCGTCGTCGCCCTCGCCGATCTGGCGCTCGATCTCGGTCTGGGTTCGACGGGCCTCGGTGCGCAGCGTGTGGGCGACACCGGGCAGGACGAGACCGGTGGCGGCCGTGATCGCCTCCAGGACGGTCAGCGCGGCGTCGGGATAGGAGGACCGGGCCACGTAGTGCGGGACGTGGGCGGCGACGCCGAGGGTGTCGTGACCGGACTCGGTGAGCCGGAACTCGACGAGCGATTCGGCGCTGCCGGGGACCTGGGCCTCGTCGAAGGGGCTTCGGTGGCCGGGCATGAGGTCCGTGCGGCTTCCGTGCGGGGTGAGGCCGACGGGGCGGGTGTGCGGGACTCCCATAGGGATGCCGTGGAAGTTCACGGAGAGCCGGACGCCGAGGCGGTCGACGATCTGGCGGACGGCGACGGCGAACCGCTCCCACTCCACGTCCGGCTCGGGGCCGGACAGCAGCAGGAAGGGGGCGCCGGTGGCGTCCTGGACGAGCCGGACCTCGATGGCGGGCGTCTCGTACGACGTCCAGCGGTCTCGCCGGAAGGTGAGCAGCGGCCGACGCGCGCGGTAGTCCACGAGCCGGTCGTGGTCGAAGCGGGCCACCACCTGGTGCGGCAGCGTGTCCAGCAGGCGGTCGACGATCTGCTCGCCGGCCTCACCCGCGTCGATGTAGCCGTCGAAGTGGTAGAGCATGACCAGCCCGGCCGACTCCTGCGCCAGGGCCATGTCCACGACGGCCAGGCCCTTCTGGTCCCATTCGTACAAATCCTGGGGATCAAGCACGATTACCGCTCCTCCTCGCGTTCCTAGAGAAGAACGCTGCCCGGTGCACGAGCATTCCCCGCGGCCCTGTTTTCGTGAGCGGAGTGTGCGCGCGCGAGCACGCGCGCGTGAGGCCCGGGGAACACGCGTGGAGTCCTGGGAACGACTGAGGCCCGCTCCCCCGGAGGGGAGCGGGCCTCGATCGTTGGCTAGCTAGTGCCTAGGGGCAGAGCTGATTCAGCTCTGGCCGCCGGCCAGCTTCTCGCGCAGGGCAGCCAGGGCCTCGTCCGACGCCAGGGCGCCGGAGTTGTCGTCCGACTCCGAGGAGTACGAACCACCGGAGACACCCGCCGGGGCACCGGCCGGAGCGGCGGCGCCACCCTCGGCAGCGGCGGCCTCGTCGGCCTCGCGGGACTTGATGACCTGAGCCTGGTGCTGCTCGAAGCGCTGCTGCGCCTCGGCGTACTGGGTCTCCCAGGCCTCGCGCTGGGTCTCGTAGCCCTCGAGCCAGTCGTTGGTCTCGGGGTCGAAGCCCTCGGGGTAGATGTAGTTGCCCTGGTCGTCGTAGGACGCGGCCATGCCGTACAGGGTCGGGTCGAACTCGACCGACGCCGGGTCGGCACCGAAGGACTCGTTGGCCTGCTTCAGGGACAGCGAGATCCGGCGACGCTCGAGGTCGATGTCGATGACCTTGACGAAGATCTCGTCGTTGACCTGGACGACCTGCTCCGGGATCTCCACGTGGCGCTCGGCCAGCTCGGAGATGTGGACCAGACCCTCGATGCCCTCGTCCACGCGGACGAACGCACCGAACGGAACCAGCTTCGTGACCTTACCCGGGACGACCTGGCCGATCTGGTGGGTACGGGCGAACTGCTGCCACGGGTCCTCCTGGGTCGCCTTCAGCGACAGGGAGACGCGCTCGCGGTCCATGTCCACGTCGAGAACCTCGACGGTGACCTCCTGGCCGACCTCGACAACCTCGGAGGGGTGGTCGATGTGCTTCCAGGACAGCTCGGAGACGTGCACGAGGCCGTCTACGCCACCCAGGTCCACGAAGGCACCGAAGTTGACGATCGAGGACACGACGCCGGAGCGGACCTGACCCTTCTGCAGGGTCGTGAGGAAGGTCTGGCGAACCTCGGACTGGGTCTGCTCCAGCCAGGCACGGCGGGACAGGACCACGTTGTTGCGGTTCTTGTCCAGCTCGATGATCTTCGCCTCGAGCTCCTTGCCCACGTAGGGCTGGAGGTCGCGGACACGACGCATCTCGACCAGGGAGGCCGGGAGGAAGCCGCGGAGGCCGATGTCGAGGATGAGACCACCCTTGACGACCTCGATGACGGTACCGGTGACGATGCCGTCCTCTTCCTTGATCTTCTCGATGGTGCCCCAGGCGCGCTCGTACTGGGCACGCTTCTTCGAGAGGATCAGGCGGCCTTCCTTGTCCTCCTTCTGGAGAACCAGGGCCTCGATCTCGTCGCCGACCTTGACAACCTCGTTCGGGTCGACGTCGTGCTTGATCGAGAGCTCGCGGCTCGGGATGACACCTTCGGTCTTGTAACCGATGTCGAGCAGGACCTCGTCCCGGTCGACCTTCACGATGACGCCGTCGACGATGTCGCCGTCGTTGAAGTACTTGATCGTCTCGTCGATCGCGGCGAGGAAGGCTTCCTCGTTACCGATGTCGTTGACCGCAACCTGCGGGGTGGTGGCGGTGGTCTCGGTGCTGCTCGTCATGTGGGAAAGGGCTCCGGTTACGGACAGAAAGTCGTAGGTACTGCTACGCCGAGAGCCCGTATCGCACCGAAGAAGCCGGACAGCCAATGAAACGCCCTTCCCGGCGGACCGGTGGGCGCCTCGAGAACCGAGGGGACATACAACCGTGCGAGCGCGGCCTGCTCCGTCTGAGGCGCGCAGGCCCGCAGCGCAACCTTTAGCATACGGGGGCAGCCGGACAGGGTCAATGCGCGAAGCGCGCACGCGGGGCGGTTCGCCATACACCCGGCACAACTCAAGTCTCCCCAGGCCATCCTGGCCGGGGGCCGCGCAGCGACGCTGTGCGCAAACTACATCGACGGGCGAGATGAACCAAGAGTACGAACAGGAAGACGGGTCCGAGTACGAGCCGGCGGCGACCCGGCGTGACGCGGGGGACGCGGAGAGCAGCCGGGCGAGTCGCGGCTGGTGGGACGGGAACGCCGACGAGTACCAGAGCGAGCACGGGGCGTTCCTCGGGGACGACCGTTTCGTCTGGGGGCCGGAGGGTCTCGACGAGGCCGAGGCGGGACTGCTCGGACCGGCCGGCGCGTTGAAGGGGCTCGACATCCTGGAGGTCGGCGCCGGGGCGGCGCAGTGCTCGCGCTGGCTCGCGGCGCAGGGGGCGCGGCCGGTGGCGCTCGACCTCTCCCACCGGCAGCTCCAGCACGCGCTGCGGATCGGGGAGGACGTGCCGCTGGTCGAGGCGGACGCCGGAGCTCTGCCTTTCCGGGACGGCGCCTTCGACCTGGCCTGCTCGGCGTACGGCGCGGTGCCGTTCGTGGCGGACCCGGTGAAGGTGTTCCGCGAGGTGCGCCGGGTGCTGCGGCCGGGCGGCAGGTGGGTCTTCTCGGTGACGCACCCGATCCGCTGGGCCTTCCCCGACGAACCGGGTCCCGAGGGACTCTCGGTCGCGGCCTCCTATTTCGACCGCACCCCCTACGTCGAGCAGGACGAGCGGGGACAGGCCGTCTATGTGGAGCACCATCGGACGATCGGAGACCGGGTACGGGACGTGGTGGCCGGTGGCTTCCGGCTGGTGGATCTCGTCGAGCCGGAGTGGCCGGAGTGGAACAGCCAGGAGTGGGGCGGCTGGTCGCCGCTGCGGGGGAACCTGATCCCGGGGACGGCGATCTTCGTCTGCGAGCGGGACTGACGAACCGAGCGGTATATGACGAACACCGTTCGTCATATAAGAGGACAGGGCCTGTGGACAGCGGTGCCCACCGCCGGGGACGACGTACGAGACTGAGTGCGTGATCCGACACAACGCACTCGACCGTCTCCCCGTCCGCCATGCCGTGCCCGAGCTGCTGACCGCACTCGAGGAGCGCGGCACGGCGGTGCTGTACGCGCCTCCCGGCACCGGCAAGACCACGCTGGTGCCGCTCGCGCTCGCGGGTCTTATAGGGGACGGACCACGGCGGCGGGTACTGGTCGCCGAACCGCGCCGGATGGCGGTGCGGGCGGCGGCCCGGCGGATGGCGTGGCTGCTGGGCCAGGAGGTCGGCGAGGCCGTCGGCTTCTCGGTCCGCGGCGAACGTCGGACCGGCCCCGGGACCCGCGTCGAGGTGGTGACGACGGGTGTCCTCCTCCAGCGGCTCCAGCGTGATCCGGAGCTGGCGGGCGTGGACGTGGTGCTGCTCGACGAGTGCCACGAACGTCATCTGGACGCGGACACGGCGATGGCGTTCCTGTATGACGAACACCGTTCGCCATATAAGAGGACAGGGCCTGTGGACAGCGGTGCCCACCGCCGGGGACGACGTACGAGACTGAGTGCGTGA
>NZ_JBHUYJ010000072.1:0-9345 GCF_042668715.1 Streptomyces sp. NPDC057271 | reverse complement strand
GGACGCGGACACGGCGATGGCGTTCCTGGTGGACGTCCGGGCCACGCTGCGGCCCGAGCTGAACTTGATCGCCGCCTCGGCCACCACCGACGCGGAGGCGTGGTCGCAGCTCCTGACGGTCCTGGACGGCACCGGCCCGGCGCCCATCGTCCGGAGCAAGGGCGAGACACACGGCTACCTCGTCCGGTTCGCCGCACCGCCCGCCGGTGTCCGGCCCTCCCACGGCACGTGGGTGGATCCCGCTCTGCTGCGTCATGTGGCGGCGACGGTCCGGCTGGCGTGCGAGCGCCATCAGGGCGACGTCCTCTGTTTCCTTCCCGGCACGGGAGAGATCGCGCGGACGGCGGGGATGCTCGCGGACCTCGACGCCGACGTGCTCCAGCTGCACGGGCGGGCGCCGACGGTGGTGCAGGACGCGGTGCTCCGCGGCGCGGAGCCCGGTGGGCCGCGCCGGGTGATCCTCGCGACCTCGGTGGCGGAGTCGAGCCTCACCGTGCCGGGGGTGCGGATCGTCGTGGACTCGGGACTGGCGCGGGAGCCGCGGACG
Source organism: Streptomyces sp. NPDC057271 (assembly GCF_042668715.1). Classification (NCBI taxonomy): domain Bacteria; kingdom Bacillati; phylum Actinomycetota; class Actinomycetes; order Kitasatosporales; family Streptomycetaceae; genus Streptomyces; species Streptomyces sp. NPDC057271. The sequence goes on along the minus strand of NZ_JBHUYJ010000072.1, from coordinate 8,798 downwards.
GACCACGCCCGCGGTCTCGGGTCACTCGCCACGGTGCCGGTGTCGCTCGCCGCCGCGACCCAGCGCTCGGGCCGCTCCGGCCGGGAGGGGTTCGGCATCGTGTACCGCTGCTGGGCGGAGGCGGACGACGGGCGCCGGTCCCGCTTCCCCTCCCCCGAGATCGAGATCGCGGACCTGGCCTCGTTCGCCCTGCGCACGGCCTGCTGGGGCGACCCCACGGCGGAAGGACTCGCGCTCCTCGACCCACCGCCCGCCGGAGCGATGGCGGCCGCGCGCTCCGTACTGACGTCGGTCGGCGCGGTGGACGAGGAGGGGCGCGCGACGGCGCGGGGGGTACGGATGTCCCGGCTCGGGGTACACCCTCGGCTCGCCCGGGCCCTGATCGACGGTTCGCCCGAGGTCGGTGCGCGGCGGGCGGCCGAGGTGGTCGCGCTGCTCAGCGAGGAGCCGCCGCGGGAGTACGGCGACGACCTGGCGGCGGCCTGGCGCGCGGCGCGGCGGGGCACCGACGGGTACGGGGCGCGGTGGAAGGCGGAGGCCCGGCGTCTGGAGCGGTCGGCCACGGAGGCGGGGCCCGAGTCTTCGCGGGACGGGGATGGTGGCGCTCTGGCAGGCGGCGGGGAGGACGTCGTGGCCGGGCTGGTGACGGCGTACGCCTTCCCCGAGCGGGTGGCCAGGGCGCGGGAGAGCGGCGGGTTCCTGATGGTGTCGGGGACGGGTGCCGAGCTCGCCGACGGGTCGGGGCTCGGCAGCGCGCCGTGGCTGGCGGTCGCCGTGGCGGACCGGACCGCGCGGAGCGCCACGGCCAGGGTGCGGCTGGCCGCCGTGGTGGACGAGGAAGTGGCGCGGGCGGCCGCCGGGCATCTGCTCGCCTCCGGCGAGGAGGTCCACTGGGAGGACGGGGACGTGGTCGCCCGGTCCGTGTCCCGGCTTGGCGCCGTCGAGCTGACCGCCCGTCCGCTCAGAGACGGCGCCGACCCCGGGCGCGTACGGGCGGCGCTCCTGGACGGGTTGCGGCGCGAGGGGCTCGGGCTGTTGCGGTGGAGCCGGGAGTCGGAGGAGCTGCGACTGCGCCTCGCCTTTCTCCACCGGGTCGTGGGCGATCCCTGGCCGGAGATGGCGGAGGGAGCTCTGCTCGACCGGGCGGACGAGTGGCTGGAGCCGGAGCTCTCCCGGGCCCGGCGGCGGGCGGACCTCGGCCGGATCGACGCGGGACAGGCTCTGGGACGGCTGCTGCCGTGGGCCACAGGCGAGGCGGGCAGGCTCGACGAGCTCGCGCCGGAGCGGATCGAGGTGCCCAGCGGGTCGCGGATACGGGTGGACTACGGCGGGGAGCAGCCGGTCCTCGCGGTGAAGCTGCAGGAGATGTTCGGGCTCGCCGAGACACCGAAGGTGGCGGGCGGGACGCCGGTCGTGGTCCATCTCCTCTCCCCCGCCGGCCGCCCGGCGGCCGTCACCGCCGATCTGGCCTCGTTCTGGCGGGACGGCTACCGCGCCGTCCGGGCCGAGCTGCGCGGGCGCTATCCCAAGCATCCGTGGCCGGAGGATCCGGCGGGGGCGGAGCCGACGCGGCACACCAGCGCGCGGCTCAGGAGGGAGCGGTAGCGGGGCTGTCCGGGCCGGGACGCCGGCCGCGGGCCTCCAGCCAGAGGGAGAGGGCGAGCAGGAGGAGGGAGAGGGTGACGAACGTCCACGGGAGGTAGGAGGTGACGAGCAGGACGACCGTGCGGTTCGTCTTGACCAGCTCGACGGTGCTGCGGATGTAGTCCTCGCGCATCTTCACGTGGCCGGAGAAGGCAGTGACCTTCCAGTCGGTCTTCTCGTTGCGGAGCTCCTCCTTGTGGATCTCCTCGCCGTTGACGGGGGCGCCGGTGACGGGGTCGACCCAGAACATCCGCTTGGTCGTGTACCAGATGGTCATGCCCGACTGGCTGATCATCTCGGGGGTGATGCCTTCGATCGGCATCGTCTTGGGCATGGGGACCTGGGTCCAGGGGATGGTCTGCTCGAAGTAGTAGACGTCCATGCCCCGGAAGGTGCGGGTGCCCTTGTAGTGGATGGGTGCCGAGGTGCGGGAGCGGGCGTCGTAGTACTGGTAGTCCCTCTTCTCGGTGAGGAAGGGCCATTTGAACTCGATGCCCTCGCGCCGGACGGCGTCCCCGTCGACCATCGCCCCGGTGGCGTTGACCGGGTCCTGTGTGTGGGCGTCGAAGATGTAGCGCTCGGGGATCTTGGAGACCATCTTGCCGTCGGGTCCGGTGATGTAGGTGAGCGCGTCCCAGACGACCACGTCGCGGCCGGCGTTCCGCTCGATCCGCTTCGACTCCTCCACGTTGCCCTTGAGCGTCTGGATGATCGTGAGCTTCTCGACCTCCTTGGCCGTGAGGGTCGAGTAGTCGACGAGGGTGGCGGGCTTCGCCTCCAGGACGATCTCCTGGTACTGGTTCGGCGGAATCTTCGCCACGCGAGGGAAGACGTACCAGCGGAGGGTGGGGGCCATCGCGGCGAAGAACACGGCGAAGGAGAGCAGGACGAGGCTGGCGCGGCGGCGCATGGGTGTGGCTCCTCCTACTTCTTGGGACCGGGGTCGGCGGTGAGGAGGGGCTTGGGCGAGGTGGGCCCGTCGGGCGGCAGGTCGACCACGGAGACGAGGAGCATGACGAGGAGGACTGGGACCAGCCCGATGGCGGCGGCTACGAGGGCGCGCAAGGTCGGCCTCCCGGTGCTCTATCTGATGCGGCGTCAGGGCTGGGGCACCGTAGCAATGTGGCCGCGAGATGAGAACACGTTGCACTCAGAACACGGAGCGCCGCCCCCGCGTCCGGGCGGACAAGGGGGCGGCGGATGGGCGGCGGCCGAGCGGGGCGCTCCGGTGGGGGCGCTGCTCAGCGAGTCGCTCAGGGGGTCCGGGTGGCCTCGGGCGAGACGGTCGGCGAGGACGTCGGGGCAGGCGTCGGTGAAGGCGTCGGGGTCGGGGTCGGGGTCGGGGTCGGCTCGGGGGCCGGGGCGGTGACCACGAGCTCGATGGTCAGGGTGCCTCCGCCGGGCGTCGTCAGCCGGAGCAGGAAGGGGCCCTCCTGGTCGTCCGCGTAGATGTCGGGGAGGGTGAGCAGTCCGTTGGCGTCCGTCTTCACCGTGAGGGTCCGCAGCGGCTGGTCTTCGGCGTCCTTGAAGTAGGGGCCCTTGGTGTTGGTCTGCGGGTCGTCCGCCGAGGTGATGAAGGTGGCGGTCAGACCGACCGAGGCGGCGGGGGCACCGTCGAGGGTCGCCTTCACCAGGACGCGGTCCGCGAACCGGCCGCCGGTGGTGGCCGTCAGATCCTTGGCGTCACCGCGGACCAGCGTGTCGGCGGTCCGCTCGGTGACGGTCGCGGTGAACCCGACGGGCGCCAGGGCTCGGTCCACGACCGTGGCCCGGACCGTGAAGGTGCCCGTCTGCTCGCCCGCCCGGACGAGCGGCGCGACGGCACGGCCCGTGGAGCCGGTCGTGACCCGCACGCTCTTCGCCACACCACCGAAGTGGGAGTCGGTGGAGCCGACGATCTCGAAGCGCACGCTCACTCCGGAGACCGGCTTGCCCTTCGCGTCCAGCGCCTCGACCGTCGGCCGCTCGGCGAAGGTGCCACCGGCGGTGACCGTCAGTGTGCCGGTGCCGGCGTCCTTGATCCGCGCCACCTCGACGGTCGCGGGCGGGGTCGGCGTGGGGGTGCCGGGCACGGACGGGTCCGGCGTCGGCGTCGGCGTCGGCTTCTGCGGAGCCGGCGTGGGCGACGGCGAGGGGGTCACCGGCGCGGTCGGCGTGGGCTGAGGGGAGCGGCCGGTGCCGGGGGTGTCGCTGCGGTCGACGGGCAGCGTTCCCGTGCCGTCCGGGACCTGGTGGGTGCCGCGCTGGTAGTACTCGAACCAGGAGAGCACGGTGCGCAGGTACTCGGTCGAGCGGTTGTAGCTGAGGATCGCCCGGTCCAGATCGGCCTTGACCGCGAGGTCGCGGTTGTTGGCGCACAGGTAGAGCCCGGCGGCCTGCGCGGCGTCGTAGATGTTGTTGGGGTCCTTGCGGCCGTCGCCGTTGGCGTCCTGACCCCAGGTCGCCCAGGTAGAGGGGATGAACTGCATCGGGCCGACGGCACGGTCATGCGTCGTGTCGTTGTCGAACGCACCGTTGTCGGTGTCCGAGATGTTCGCGAAGCCGACACCGTTGAGCTTCGGGCCGAGGATCGGCGAGAGCGTGGTGCCGTTGGCGTCGACGCGTCCGCCGCGTGCCTGCCCGGACTCGACCTTGCCTATGCCGGCGAGCAGCTGCCACGGAAGGTGACACGCGGGGTCGCTGGATCGTATGGACTGCTCCGCGCGCTTGTAGGCGGAGAGTACGGTCGCGGGTATGCCGGCCTCGGCGGGGCCGGTGACGATCGGCAGGTCTATGGAAGTGCCGGGCTTGTTGGGCGTGTTCAGCGGCGGAAGGTCGGTGTAGTACGGCGAGTCGCCGGTCGCCGATCCGTCCGGCGGGAGCGTCGCGTCACCCGCGCCGGCCGGCCGGTCCCCACCCGCGGCGTCCGCGGGCGGCGCGACCGCGCCGGGTCCCTGCGAGGCGGCCAGTGCCGCCACCGCCGCGGCCACGACGGCACCGCTGGTGGCCCCCCTGCGCAGCCGACGGCCGAATTGCGCTGCCATACGTCTGGTTCCTCCCCCTCGACTGCACTCCGCGCTCCCCGCGCGAGGCCTCAGGAGACCCTATGACACCGACGAGCCCCGGAACACCGAGCCTTGACCGTGTTTCACTCTTTCGTCACCACTTGGCGCCCGCGATCCGGGTTGAGATCGCTCACGCATACTGGGCGTGATCGCCGACCGTCGGCCGCCGGGAAGTTCCCGGGCCGGCGCGGAATTCGAGGGGGATGTTCCGATGCCGTTCACGCTCAGCCATGCCGCCGCGGTGCTGCCGGGCATCCGCCGGGACGGCACCGGACGCGGCCCGTTGATCGCCTCCGGACTCGTGGCGGGGTCGTTCGCACCCGACATGACCTACTTCGCGGCCACGGCGATCCCGGGCGCGATGCTCTTCGGAAACGTCACGCACTCCGGTCTCGGTGTCGTGACGGTCGACCTGCTCATCGCGGGCGCCTTGGTGGCGGTGTGGCTGATGGTGCGTGAGCCGTTGGTGGCGCTGCTGCCGGGCCGGTGGCAGGGGCGGGTGTACGGGTTCGTCCGGGGGAGTTCGTGGGCCGGCCGCGCGCCCCTGCCGCTCGCCGGGTGGTTCTGCGTGTCCGCGGCGATCGGGGCCTCGACCCATGTCATATGGGACTCCTTCACCCACCTCGACCGCTGGGGCACACGCGCGATTCCGTTCCTGGACGCGATCGTGGCCGGGTTCCCGGTCTATCTGTACCTGCAGTACGGAGGGTCGGCGCTGGCGCTGGCGCTGCTGGTGTGGTTCACGGTGCGGGCGCTGCGCGGCGCCGCCGGAGGGCCCACCCCGCCGGACGTGCCTGTACTGAGCCGCCGGGGACAGTGGTCGGCGGGCGGGCTGATCGGCGCCTGCGTCCTGGCCGGGATCGTGCACCGGTGCCTGCGCTGGTACGCGTACTGGGGCCGGATCGAGACGCCCCTGGACATCGTTCCGACGGCCTGCTTCGGCGGCGGCGCGGGGCTCGCGGTCGGCCTGGTGCTGTACGGCGCGGGGATGCGGCTGCGCGGGACCCGGCCGTCGTCGACCGCGTCCCGCGAAGGCGGTCGTTCCCGGGAGGACGCGCCGGCCGGCTCCCGTCCAGGACCTCGCTGACCCCGCTGCCGGGACGCGGCGCACCGCTCCACCCGGGGCGCGGCAGTGCACTCCGCGCGCTCCGGCACACCCGGCCGCGCGCTCCGGCACACCCGGCCGCCCGGGTGTCGACGAGCGGGTCCGTCCGGCGCGGGCGGTCTCCCGCCCGCGCCCGGGGCCGTCAGTGGGCCGCCGACTCCCAGTCCGGGCCCACGCCGACCGAGACGTCGAGGGGGGCTCGGAGGGAGACCGCCGAGGCCATCTGCTCGCGGAGGAGGCTCTCGACCCGCTCCCGCTCGCCCGGAGCCACTTCGAGCACGATCTCGTCGTGGACCTGGAGAAGCATGCGGGAGGCGAGCCCGGCCTCCGTCAGCGCCCGGTCCACGTTCAGCATCGCGACCTTGACGATGTCCGCCGCCGTGCCCTGGATCGGCGCGTTCAGCGCCATCCGCTCGGCGGCCTCACGGCGCTGGCGGTTGTCGCTGTTCAGGTCGGGGAGGTACCGGCGGCGGCCGAGCATCGTCTCCGTGTACCCCGTGGCGCGGGCCTCGTCGACGACCCGGTGCAGGTACTCCCGTACCCCGCCGAAGCGCTCGAAGTACGTGTCCATCAGGGCACGGGCCTCGCCCGGCTCGATGTTCAGCTGCTGGGAGAGGCCGAAGGCCGAGAGGCCGTACGCCAGGCCGTAGGACATGGCCTTGATCTTGCGGCGCATCTCGGCGTCGACGGCGGACCGCTCGACGCCGAAGACCTGCGAGGCGACCGTGGTGTGCAGGTCCTCGCCGGAGGTGAACGCCTCGATCAGGCCCTCGTCCTCGGAGAGATGGGCCATGACCCGCAGTTCGATCTGACTGTAGTCCGCCGTCATCAGCGACTCGAAGCCCTCGCCCACGACGAAGCCGTGCCGGATGGCGCGGCCCTCGTCGGTGCGCACCGGCACGTTCTGAAGGTTCGGGTCGGTGGACGACAGCCGGCCCGTCGCCGCCACCGTCTGGCTGAAGGTGGTGTGGATGCGGCCGTCGCCGGCGATCGTCTTGATCAGGCCCTCGACCGTGGAGCGCAGACGCGCCTGCTCACGGTGGCGGAGCATGATCACCGGCAGTTCGTGCTCGGTCTGCCCGGCCAGCCAGGCCAGCGCGTCGGCGTCCGTGGTGTAGCCGGTCTTGGTCTTCTTCGTCTTCGGCAGGTTCAGCTCGCCGAAGAAGACCTCCTGGAGCTGCTTGGGCGAGCCGAGGTTGAACTCGTGCCCCACCGCGTCGTGCGCCTCCTTCACGGCCTGCTGCACCGCTCCGGCGAACTGCTGCTCCATGGCCTCCAGATGGTCCCGGTCGGCGGCGATGCCGTGCCGCTCCATCCGGGCCAGGAGCAGGGACGTCGGCAGCTCCACGTCATGCAGCAGCTCGGTCGCGCCGACCTCGCCGAGCTTCTCGCCGAACGCCTCTCCGAGGTCGAGGACCGCGCGCGCCTGTGACATCAGGGCGTCCGCCTCGGCGTGCTCGTCGGTGCCGAAGGCGAGCTGCCCGTCGGCGGCGGCCGGGGCCAGCTCGCGGTGGAGGTACTCGACGGAGAGCGCGTCCAGGGCGAAGGAGCGGCGCCCGGGCTTGACCAGATAGGCGGCGAGCGCGGTGTCCATCGTGACGCCTTCGAGCTGCCAGCCGTGCTCGGGGAAGACGCGCAGGGCCTCCTTGGCGTTGTGCATCACCTTCGGCCTGGCGGCGTCGGCGAGCCACGCCGCGAAGGCCCGCTCGTCCTGCTCGTCGAGGCGGGTCGTGTCGAACCAGGCCGCCTTGCCGTCAGCCGCCGCGAGGGCGACCTCGCTGACGTTGCCCGCGCCCAGGGCCCAGGCGGCGACGGTGGCGACACCGAGCGGCTGCGCGCCGTGGGCCTCCAGCCAGGGCGCCAGCTCGCCGGTGCCGAGGGCGGTGCCGTCCAGTTCGACGCCCGCGTCGGGAACCGGGGCTTCCTCTTCTTCCGCACCGGGGTCGACCGCGAGCAGGCGCTCGCGCAGGCTCGGGTTGCGGATCTCCAGGACCTCGAGGAAGCCCTTGAGCGCGGTCCGGTCGTACGGCGCGCGCTCCAGCTCCGCGACGGTGCGGGGCAGTTCGACGTCCCGGACCAGCTCGGTCAGGTGCCGGTTGAGCTTGACCGACTCCAGGTGGTCGCGCAGGGCCTGCCCGACCTTGCCCTTGACCTCGTCGGCACGCTCGACCAGCTCGGCGAAGGAGCCGAACTGGTTGATCCACTTCGTCGCGGTCTTCTCGCCGACGCCCGGGATGCCGGGCAGGTTGTCGGACGGGTCGCCGCGCAGGGCGGCGAAGTCGGGGTACTGGGAGGGGGTGAGGCCGTACTTCTCCTGGACCTTCTCCGGAGTGAAGCGGGTCAGCTCGGAGACGCCCTTGGTGGGGTAGAGCACGGTCACGTGGTCGGTGACCAGCTGGAAGGAGTCGCGGTCACCCGTGACGATCAGGACCTCGAAGCCGGCCGCCTCGGCCTGCGTCGCGAGCGTCGCGATGACATCGTCCGCCTCGAAGCCGTCGACCGCGAACCGCACCGCGTTCATGGTGTCGAGCAGCTCGCCGATCAGCTCGACCTGGCCCTTGAACTCGTCCGGGGTCTTGGAGCGATTCGCCTTGTACTCGGGGAAGTCCGCCGAGCGCCACGTCTTGCGGGACACGTCGAACGCGACGGCGAAGTGCGTGGGCGCCTCGTCGCGCAGCGTGTTCGCGAGCATCGACGCGAAGCCGTAGATCGCGTTCGTCGTCTGTCCGCTCGCGCTCGTGAAGTTCTCCACGGGCAGCGCGAAGAACGCCCGGTACGCGAGCGAGTGCCCGTCCATGAGGAGCAGGCGGGGACGGGTTTCTTCGGTCTTCTTCGATGCTGTCTCGGCCACGTACACGATCCTGCCACGGACCACCGACAATCCCCTCCACACCCGGTCCGGGCACCCCGCTGATGCTCCTATTGCTGTCAAGCGGCTTGGAGCCACTTGCGGTAGGCGTGAGTGAGGTCGTCGTCCCTGCTGAGTCCTCTTTCGAGCCTGGAGA